>NZ_JANSIQ010000030.1:95378-184185 GCF_047502685.1 Synechococcus sp. OH20
GGTGAGGGAGCGCTCCCGCTAGGAGAGGGGCCGGGGGTGAGGGAGCGCTCCCGCTAGGAGAGGGGCCGGGGGTGAGGGAGCGCTCCCGCTGGGAGAGGGGCCGGGGGTGAGGGAGCGCTCCCGCTGGGAGAGGGGCCGGGGGTGAGGGAGCGCTCCCGCTAGGAGAGGGGCTGGGGGTGAGGGAGCGCTTGGGAACTGTCTCAATGACTTGAAATGATTATGAAGAATGCCCGATGCTGACCTTACAAGCTGTAGCCGATCTGCTGCAAACCCCTCTCCGGGGAGATCCCCATCTGTTGGGGTTGCCGGTTCAGGCCCTCTGCACCGACAGCCGCCAGTTGCAGCCGGGATCCGTTTTTGTGGCGCTGCGGGGGGAACGCTTCGACGGACACGATTTTATTCCGCAAGCCCTGAGCAAGGGAGCCGTTGCCGTCATCAGCCAGCGTCCGACCTCAGGCCCTCATTTTCAGGTTTCAGACACGCTGAGGGCCTATCAGCGCCTTGCCAGGGGCTGGCGGGAGCAATTCTCCATCCCGGTGGTGGCCATCACCGGCTCAGCCGGCAAAACCACCACCAAGGAAATGCTGGCGGCTGCCCTATCCCGCTACGGCAGCGTTCTCAAAAGCGAGGCTAACCACAACAACGACATTGGCGTGGCGCAAACGCTGCTGCGGCTGCAGCCGGAACATCAGTTTGCGGTTCTGGAAATGGCCATGCGCGGCCCTGGGGAAATTCGCCGCCTGGCGCAGATGGCCCGGCCCACCCACGCCTTGATTACCCACATCGGCACCGCCCACATCGGCAGGCTGGGATCCCGCGCCGCCATTGCCGCCGCCAAGTGCGAGCTGCTACAGGAGCTGGGGCAGGGAGTGGCCCTGCTCAACGGAGAAGATCCCTTGCTGTTGTCCACCGCCGCCGGCCTGGGGTCGGGACCAACCCTCACCTATGGCCTGGAGCGAGGAGACCTGCGAGGAGAATGGGATCCCCAAGCCCAAACGGTAACCGTGGCGGGCCTGACCCTGCCGGTGCCCCTGCCCGGAAGACACCACGCCCTCAACTGGATGGGGGTGCTGGCGACTGTGCGCAGCTTGGGGCTGGATTGGGAGCCGCTCCGAGAACCCATCGCCTTGCCCACGCCTCTGGAGGGGCGCAATCGCCATCTCAAGCTGGCAGGAGATGTGGAAATCTGGGATGAAACCTACAATGCCTCGCCGGAAGCGATGATAGCGGCTCTGCACCTATTGGCTCAAACCCCAGGGAGACGACGCTGGGCCGTTCTCGGCCCCATGCGGGAACTGGGAGAGCATGCACCTCAGCTCTATGCAGAGGTGGGACGAGCGGCTGCCCCTTTGGGGTTGGATTGGGTTTTGCTCCTGGATCCGGAAGGAGAAATGCAGCCGCTGCTCGACCAAAAACCGGCAGCCCAGGCAGAACGCTGCGGGGATGCAGCGGCAGTGCTGCAAGTTTTGCTAGATCAGGTGCAAGCCGGGGATCGGTTGCTGTTCAAGGCGGCACGAGCCGTTGAGCTGGAGCAGGTGCTGCACCGCTTTTTGCAAGCCTGGCAGCGGTAGGCTAAGCTAAAAGACAGCTGATGGCAAGCCTGCATCTCTCTGTTGGGCTGGGATCAGCCCGGGCGGCTTTCTCTTTGTCGATAACTACCCCTTCTGCGTACGGCATGTACTTCAATCCCTCTCTACGCGAAGAACCCCGCAATCAACCGCCAACAGTGGTGCCCTCCCCTAGTAGCCTTTCCATTCTCGATTGGTTGCGCCAGCAAGGCCGGTTGATCGAGCAGCCTATTGAAGTCTCTGGGGCTGTTTTGGAAGAAGACATCGACGACATCGACGACTTGATCGGGGACGACTACAGCGAAGACTTCGAGGCAGAAGAAGAGTAGGCACGACGGCCGAGATCGTTACGAGATCACCAGCTCGTTGATCCCTTCGCCCGACACGTCGAGGGCGTCGGCTTTTGCGCTGCCAATGGATCGCTAACTTGAACAAACAAAACAATAAATGTAAGTAAACGTAACGGATCCCTCAGCTGAGGCCGGCTCTTTCACCACGTTGATCCAAGCCTTGGAGGCTGCCGACTTGGTGGAGGTACTGGCTGGGGAAGGCCCCTTCACCGTTTTTGCTCCCACCGACGAGGCCTTTGCAGCGCTGCCGGAAGGCACTTTGGAGAAGTTGCTCTTGCCGGAAAACCGTGAGCAATTGACCCAGATTCTCACCTACCATGTGGTGCCCGGCAAAGTTCTCTCCAACGATCTGAAAGCTGGGGAAGTGGTCACGGTCGAGGGATCCCCTGTGGAGATCTCTTTGGCTGATGGAGTCAAGGTCAACGATGCCAACGTGGTGACCGCGGATATCGAGGCCGTCAACGGCGTCATCCACGTCATCGACAAGGTGATCCTGCCCCCGCAGATCTAACCTGTCGGTAGGGAAGTTCTAGATCCTGCGGGGTCTAGTTCTCTGGCAGCCCCTGCCCCCGGTGGTGGGGGCTTTGTGTTGTAACTTAGGCCGACGACCCTCAAGGGATCCCTGACCTTGAGCTCTATAGGTCGATGCCGACGCTGGAAGCGTAGATCGCCTCCACCGACACGCCCGAGACCCGCTGCGGACGCACAATCATGTACTCATTGTCCATCTGCTTGGGCAAGGTGATGAACTCTTCGCCGCCCACCATCAGGTTGTTGATCAACTCTGTGTATTCTCTGGCCTCTTTGACCCGCACTTGCATGGTTTGTCCACCTTCCAGCATGATGTGGACAAGGTATCCGTCAGGTTTTCTGGCCATGGATGCTCCCGCTGGGTAACCGAAGGACGAAACGAGGGGTGTTCTTATGAACATTATTCCCCCTTTCGCGACCCCTAACCCACTCCTAGCTCCGCCGTGAAATCTGGAATGGCGCTGCGCCAAACCGAATCTCAAGCCGTAGCATAGTGAAAGTGAAATGTGTCCATTTTAATCTTTCTCGCGCTCCATGCCCCATTTGCCTGATGTCTCTGCTGCCCACCGTGAGCTGGGGTGGAACGGAGTTCCTTCCACCCCGACCCACGCTGCCCAACCCTACCCTACCGTGAGGGATCCCAGCATCGCCCGTTCCGACCTCATTGCCGTTGGGGGAGCAGAGGACAAGGAAAAGGAATGCCACATCCTTTGGGAGTTCTTCCGCCGAGCGGGGGGAAGGTCGGCCCACATCACCATCGTGCCTGCGGCTTCTGGGATCCCGGCGGTGCTGGGGGAGGTCTACGCCAATATTTTTCAGCAGATGGGGGCGGCCAGCCTGCAGGTGCTGGATATCCGCAACCCGATGGAGGCGAGGGATCCCGATAACGTCGAGAAAATCCGCTCCTCCACCGGCATCTACTTCACGGGTGGGGATCAGGAGCGGCTGGCGGAGGTGCTGGCCCACAGCGAGTTGATGGAGGCCATTCGGCAGCAGTGGCAGCGAGGACAGACGGTGATTGCCGGAACCAGCGCCGGAGCTTCTGCCTTGGGACAGCAGATGATCTCCCGCGGCTACAGCGGGGAACCTCCCACGCCGGCAATTGTAACGGTGAAGACGGGCCTGGGCCTTTTGCCTCGCGTCATCATCGATCAGCACTTCCATCAGCGCAATCGCCTGGTGCGGTTGGTTACAGCGGTGGCCCACTACCCCCAGTGTCTGGGCATCGGCATCGATGAGAATACGGCGGTGGTGATCCAGGCCAACAATGTGATGGAGGTAATCGGCTTGGGCACGGTGACGATTGTGGACGGGACGCAACTGTACTCGACCGTTCAGGAGGCGGCAGCGGACGAGTATTTTCGGCTGCACAATGCCCGCCTTCACTTTTTGCCGCCGGGATCCCGATTTGATCTCAACACGTTGACTCCGCTGTGACCGGTGAAAACTTTGTCTCGCCAAGGCGGCTGGATTGGCGCAACCTCAACGCCCTCTGGGGATCCCTGTTGGCCGAGACCCTGAGCCGGCTGGGCTGTCGCCTGGCGGTGGTGTGCCCGGGATCCCGCTCTGCCCCCCTCACCTATGCCCTGGCGCAGCATCCGGAGATCGAGGCCATTCCGGTGCTGGATGAGCGGTCGGCGGCCTTTTTTGCCCTCGGCTTGGCCCAGCGAACTCGGCAGCCCATCCCTCTGGTGTGTACTTCCGGCAGCGCCGGCGCCCATTTTTTCCCGGCTCTCCTTGAGGCAGCCGAAAGTGGGTTTTCCCTGTTGATCCTGACGGCGGATCGGCCCCCAGAGCTGCGCCACTGCCGCGCCGGGCAGACTATCGACCAGGTGAAGCTCTACGGTCACTACCCCAACTGGCAAGCGGAATTGGCCCTGCCCAGCGCGGAGCCAGAAGCCCTGGCCTATCTCCGCCAAGCCCTGGTTCACGCCTGGGAGCGCACGCTTTACCCCTTTCCCGGCCCTGTGCATTTGAATGTGCCCTTGCGAGATCCCCTAGCTCCCGTTGCCGATGGCAGCACTGCGCCCCTGGTTCATTTGCAGGAAGATCCGGAGTTTGAGAAGACCTTTTTCCGCGGGGTTATCCCCCCATCTGGCCTGGCTGCCGGTTCTGCGTTCGCGTCAACAGCTTCCTTTTGGCAGGAGTGGCGCGGCTGTGAGCGGGGGGTGATCTTGGCGGGGCCGGCCCAACCGGCGGATCCCCAGCGTTATGCAGAAGCGGTGGCCCGCTTGGCGCTGGCCCTGGGCTGGCCGGTGTTGGCGGAGGGACTCTCCCCTCTGCGCAACTACGCTTCCCTCAACCCCTATCTCATCACCACCTATGACCTCCTCCTGCAGCAGGATGGCCCCCAGCTCTGGCCGGAACAAGTCATCCAACTGGGATCCCTGCCCACCAGCAAAGCGCTGCGGCAAACCCTGGCCAAAGCTCGCCCCCGCACCTGGCTGCTCGATCCCCGGCCCGAGAACGGGGATCCTCTGCACAACCCCACCACCCATTTGCCCTTTGCTGTGGAAGAGCTGGCCGCCGGGATCCCGGAAGCAACATTCAAAACTCCAGCCCCCCGAACAGCTTTTCTGCAGGGCTGGCTGACAGCCGAAGCGCAAATCCGCGCCACCCTAGACCAGACCATGGCTGACCTGCCGGAGTGGTTTGAGGGCAAGATCGCCTGGTGGCTGGCCCACCACCTGCCGCCGGAGACGCCCCTGGTGATTGCCAACAGCACGCCGGTGCGGGATGTGGAGTGGTTTTGGCCGCCCAACGACCGCCGCATCCGGCCCTACTTCAACCGCGGCACCAACGGCATTGACGGCATTCTCTCGACCGCCTTCGGGGTGGCCCACCGCCAGCGCCCGACGGTGTTGCTGACCGGGGATCTGGCCTTTTTGCACGACTGCGGCGGCCTGCGGCTTAGCCCTTACCTGCAGGGATCCCTGACCATCCTCCTCATCAACAACCGGGGGGGTGGGATTTTCGAGCTGCTGCCCATTGCTGAGGCGGGCCCACCCTTTGAGCCCTACTTCGCCACTCCCCAGGCGGTGGATTTTGCCCTCCTCTGCCAGGCTCACGGCATTCCCCACCGGCGGCTAGAGACTTGGGAAGAGCTGGCCCAAGCCTTGGATCCCTTGCCCGCCCAAGGGGTGCGAGTGTTGGAGATCCTCACCGATCGGAAAGCCGATGCTCAGCGGCGGCGGGAGTGGTTTCAGCAGTGGTCTGAGCTGCCATCCAGGCTTTAACCCGCTCCCAGATCTGCTCGGGCAGATCCTCGGCCTCGCAGTCCAGCCACTGGATCCCTGGCATGGCCCGAAACCAGGTCATCTGCCGCTTGGCAAACTGGCGGGTGCGCCGCACAATCAAAGGCTGCAGCTCCGCCTCTGGGATCCGCCCTTCTAGGTAAGCGCCGATCTCCGCATAGCCCAAAGTTTGCAAGAGGGGCAAGTCCGGCCCATAGCGCTCCCGCAGAGTTTTTACCTCTTCGATCCACCCCCTCTCCATCATCTCCGCCGTGCGCCGGGCAATACGTTGTTCCAGACGGGGCATCGAGCAGCGCAGCCCCAAGATCAAGATGGGGTAGTGGGGAGGATGGGCCTGCCGTAGGCAAGAGGCCGGTTTCCCGGTGGTGTAAATAATTTCCAAGGCCCGCAGGGTGCGCACTTCATCATGAGAGTGGATCTGCCGAGCGGCCACGGGATCCAACTGCTGCAGCCAGGCGTAGCGGATCTCGGGCGGCCACGTTTCCAGTTGGGCGCGCAACTGGGGCTGAGGGGGAACTGCCGGGATCCCCAGCCCTGCAGTAATGGATTGGATGTAGAGCCCCGTCCCCCCCACCAGAATGGGAGTCTGTCCCTGCCGATGGGCCTCGGCAATGCGGGCTTGGGCCGCTCGTTGGAACTCGGCCACGGTGTAGGTGTGGCGGGGATCCACAAAGTCAATCAACTCATGGGGCCAAAGGGCCCGCTCGGCGGGAGTGGGCTTGGCGGTGCCGATGTCGAACTCCCGGTACACCTGGCGAGAGTCGGCGTTTAACAGCGGAGATCCCAGCCGTTGGGCCAGCAGCAGCGCCTGGCGCGACTTGCCGGTGGCGGTGGGGCCAGCAATGACGACGAGCCCCGGCCCTGCGGTCGAGGAGGGAGGTTCTCGGCAGTCGCGCCCATTTGGAGACCGGTTTTGATCCATCCGCTGTCGGCAAGAAAGTTCACCCAGGGCAGCAGATTAAAATTTTCAAAGAACCCTAGCGCTGTGGATAAAATAGGACATCCATAGCCTCTATTGTCTTCCCGGCTCTTCGAATTTCCCCGTGATCTCATCTTACGTCTCTGCTTCCGTTGCCGTGTTGGGCGGGGCGCAGCCTCGATTTGAGCTGCCCCCTGTCAAACTCCTTCTCTTGTTGCTGCGGGCCTCGGCACGGCGAGGGCTGGCCGGCCTTGGCAGAGCCCTCGGAGCCGGTATCCTGGCGGCGCTGCTGGCGTGGGAACCGCGCCCTGCCTTGGCGGAAGTTTTGGTGCTCAAGCAAGGAGAAGTGCGCACTCTGCCCCTATTGCAAACGCGGGCCCGACTGCCCCTACAAATGGAAATGCTCTATTTGGGCATGGTGGAGGAGCGCTTCTTGAGCTACGCCCGCGCCAACAATTGGGAGACCATTGCTAGCGACCGCGAGGATCCCCGCTGGAGCCGCTGGCAACTGCGCCCAGGCGGTGAGGCCCTCTACCTGCCGGATGCCCCTTCATCGCGGGATCCCTCAGAGCCCCCCCTCTACGCCCGCGGGTTTTATGTGCAAGCCTATTTTGTCGGCGGACGCTTGGCGGGGATGCACCTGATTCATAACCCGGAAGAGCCGGGCTTCAATTTGAGGCAACTGCAAAGGCTTGTTCGCGCTTGGTTCCCCGATAACCGCTTGATGTTGCACTACCAGGTGCTGCCGGAGGATCCCGACCGGCAGGTGCTGGGCGCCTACTGGGGCACCATCCCTTCTCCTTACCTTGCTGACATTCAGCGCAACAGCCGCCTGCCGTTCTGCCAAGTTTTTTTCAGCCCTACCTCGCCTCAGCCAATCGTTCCCACCTCTGCCCCTCCGCATTGCCTCAGCCAGACTGCCGTAGAGGATGGTGCAGCCCCTGCGGCTGCCCAGAAGAAGACCGCCGCTCTGCGCTAGAATTTCGAGCCCGTTCTTCCACCAGAAGGGATCCCTGTGGCCATTCCCAACGGGCCAAGGGTGAGGGGCGCTAGGTTTTCCCCCCTATCTTTTGCGCCTTGGCCTGAGAGAAGCACAAGAGCAGGGTTTGCCCGAATCGATAAGCTCAAATCAAACCGTTACCAGCTCGGGACGGCGGCTGTGGCGAATGGCGCGAATAGCCTCTGCATAGTCTTTGGCCTTGAACACTGCCGAGCCGGCCACAATGGCGTTGGCCCCTGCCTCGATCACCTGCCAGGCGTTGCTGGCCTTGAGGCCGCCATCTACTTCAATCCAGGGATCCAGGCCGCGCTCGTCGCACAGGGCCCGCAGTTGGCGAATTTTGGGCACCACCGCCGGAATGAAGCTCTGGCCGCCAAAGCCGGGGTTGACGCTCATGATCAAGACCAGATCCACCAAATCCAGCACGTACTGGATCAGCTCCAGGGGGCTAGCGGGGTTGAGCACCACACCTGCCTGTTTGCCCAGATCCTTGATTTGGCTGAGGGTGCGGTGCAGGTGAATGGTAGAGCTGGACTCGGCATGAACGGAGATGATGTCGGCCCCCGCCTTGGCAAAGTCGACCACATACTTTTCTGGCTCCACAATCATCAGGTGGACGTCCAGAGGCTTGGCCGTAACCGGGCGCAGCGCTTCCACCACCAGCGGGCCGATGGTAATATTGGGCACAAAGCGGCCATCCATGACGTCCACGTGGATCCAGTCGGCCCCCGCCTCGTCCACCGCCCGCACTTCTTCCCCCAAGCGGCTAAAATCCGCCGAAAGAATCGAAGGGGCGACAACAATCGGCTTTTGCCCAGAGGCTGCTGACGGCTGAGTCATGGTGAGTATCCGAACTGTGAACCGCAAGAAAGGGGAGACTGCTCCTCTATGGTACGGGGTTTGATCCCCTTTGCAAACTGCCTCTTGGCTCCGAGGCTAGGGTTACAGGGGACTGGCCTCGACCCAATGCCGGAAAACTTGGGCCAGATGACCCCAGGGATGCGGCGGCTGAGCGTTGCTCTGGGACTCTGGAGCAGCCTGCTCTGAGGGAGCCGGGTTTACCTCTTCTTCCAGCCGCAGGGCAAGCTGCTGCAATTGCATGTAGATGCTGTTGACGGCCAGCATGGCCAAGACGGTGCCGAAAAACTTGGTGCGGGATCCCATAGACCAACCCCTAGGCAAGAAGCAAGATAGAGGATATTCTCGTCGCCGCTGCCCTAGTTCCACCTTAGCGCACAGGCGGAACAGGTCTTTTGGAGAAAATCCTTACACTTTCTCTCGACAGCTTCAGGAACTTGCGCCCAAGCAACGTCATGAGCACCTATCAGCACCTGCACACCGCCCTTTGGGTTAGCGATCTGGCCAGGGCTGAGCATTTCTACGGAACCGTGCTCGGGATCCCCAAGGCAGAACGGTTTCCCTTTAACTTTCCCGGCGCTTGGTACCAGGTGGGGTCTTCGCAGATTCATTTGATTGTCACTGAGGAGCCACTTGACCAAGGGCAGCAAGCCAGTCGTGGCAGCAAGGCGAAGTGGGGGCGCCATCCCCACGTGGCGCTGGGAGTGGAAGATCTGGAGGCGGTGAAGGCCCGCTTGCTGCAGGCAGGCTACGAGGTGCAGCCCAGCGCTTCCGGGCGGGCGGCTGTGTTTGTTCGGGATCCCGACGGGAATGTGATCGAGCTGAGCTCCATAAGCCCCCCTCAGCCATGACCGCCATGCCAGAGCCCTCTTTGCCCCAGCAGCGCAGCGTCCTCAACTCCCTTGACCCGGCCACCGCCCTGGTCAGCTCGGCGCAGATGCGGCGCCTCGAGGAGGAGATCTTCGCTGCCGGCATGCCCGTGGCCGCCCTCATGGAGAAGGTGGGGCTGGCCGTTTTTGCCCGGTTGCGGCAGGATTTTCCCCAGGCGCAGCGCATCGGCATCCTCTGCGGCACGGGGCACAATGGCGGCGACGGCTTGGTGGTTGGGCGAGAGCTGCGGCTAGCCCAAAAGGGGGTAAAGGTTTGGCTGGGGAAGCCGGATCTCAAACCCCTAACCGCCAACCACGCCCGCTACCTCAGGGCTCTAGGGGCGGAGTTTGTGGAGCGGGTGGAGGCGTTGGCCGACTGCGATCTGCTCATTGACGCCTTCTTTGGTATTGGCCTAAACCGGCCCCTGGGGGATCCCTGGGCGGGGGCGGTGGAGTGGGCCAACGGCAGCAGCATTCCCATCCTCAGCCTGGACTTGCCTTCTGGCCTCAACGACCAGACAGGTGAGATCTGGGGCTGCTGCATCCGCGCCAGCCACACCTATGCCCTCGGCCTCTGGAAACGGGGCCTGTGGCAGGAGGCGGCTCTGCCCTGGGTGGGACGGCTGCATCGCCTTGATTTTGGCATCCCCCCTTGGGTCTGCCCGGCAGAGGCGGCTCCCCAGTTGTTGCTGAACCCTTGGCCCCATTTTCCCCCTGACCCACCTTTGGATACCCACAAATATCGCCAGGGATCCCTGCTAGTGGTCGCAGGGTCGGCGGCCTATGCCGGGGCGGCGGTGTTGGCCGGGCTGGGATCCCGCGCCAGTGGCGTGGGCATGGTAACCCTGGCGGTGCCGGCGGAATTGAAGGGGCTCATCCACAGCACTTTGCCGGAAGCCTTGGTTCACCCCTGGGAAGGGATCCCGGCTCTGCCGCCGCTGGGCGAAAAACCTTTCCAGGCGGTGGCAGTGGGGCCCGGCCTAGGAGAAACCCGCCGGCGACTGCTGGAGAGCTTGCTGCAGGATTGGGCCGGGATCCCTTGGGTTATCGACGCCGATGGCCTCAATGCCCTGGCGGAGATGGGGGTGGAGCGCTTGCAAGAAAACGGGATCCAAGCCATCCTCACCCCCCACCTGGGGGAGTTTCGCCGGCTTTTTCCAGGGATCCCGCTTGCGGATCGCATGGAGGCAGCCCAGAGAGCAGCAGCCCAGAGTGGAGCGGTGGTGGTTTTAAAGGGAGCACGGACGGTCATCGCCTCTCCTACGGGGGAATGCTGGGTCAACCCGGAGAGTACACCGGCTTTGGCCCGCGGTGGCAGCGGCGATGTCCTAACTGGCTTAATCGGCGGCCTGGTGGCGCGCAGAAGGGCCCAACTGGGTCAGTCGATGGGGATCGCGGAGCTGCTCAGTTGTGCCTGTGCTGGAGTGTGGTGGCACGCCCAAGCCGCTATCCAGCTGGCGGGGGAGCGGGGTCTAACAGGGGTGGATCCGGCCCACCTAGGGGAGTACCTGCCCAAGGCGCTAAGTCGGCTTAAGGTTGCAAGAACCCCAGGGCCAGTCCCAAGAAAATGAACAGGCCAAACCCAATCCGGTAGGCGATAAACAGCCAGGTGCTGCTGCGCTGCAAAAATCGAATGAGCCAATCGATGGACCCGTAGGAGAAAACAAAGGCCGAGAGCGTCCCCAACCCCTGCGACAGCAGCGCCTCTGCCTTAAACTCGGAGATGAACTCCGCCACCCCCGCCAAAAAGAGGGCCGGGATCCCTAGCAAAAAGGAGTAGCGGGCGGCAGCCGAGCGCTGCAAATCCAGCAACAGAGCCGCCGTCAGCGTCACACCGGAGCGGGATACCCCTGGAATCAACGCCAAAGCCTGGGCCAGCCCCACCCAGAGCCCATCCCCAATGCCCAGGCTGTGCAGATCTCGCTGGCGTTTCCCCACCCGTTCCGCCCAGCCCAAAGCCAGCGCCAAGCCAATGGCGGCAGCAGCAATTACCCCCAACTGGCGGGGTGGGGATCCCCAGATGGCCTTGACGGCCCATCCGGCAACCACAATCGGCAACGTCCCCACCAGGATCCCTATGAGCAGCCGCCAAGACTCCTGCTGGAAATCTCGCTCCTGCCAAGCCTTCCAGGAGCCAAGGAGCACCTGGCGCAGATCAGAGGCAAAGTAGATCAACACCGCCCCCAAGCTGCCCAACTGGATTACCGCCGCAAAGGAAGCGCCTGCATCTGGCCAGCCCAGCAAAGCCGGAACCACCCGCAGGTGCGCCGTGCTGCTGATGGGCAGAAATTCAGTGATCCCCTGCACCATGCCCAAGAGCAGGGCCTGCCACCAGTTGGGATACCAGGTGTCGGCTAGCACCAAAGACAACCTCTCCCTGTATGCCAGGCTACCGTCTGGAGGGGAGATCCCCTCTCCCTGAGGCCCAAGCGCTCCGCGCCGCTCACGCGACCACCCCCAGCCCCTCTCCCAGAGGCCCTCACCCCCGGCCCCTCTCCCTCAGGGAGAGGGGAGATGGGGATCCCTTGGGGTTGTTGAAGCCAGAGGCAGCGGCCATCAGAAGGTGAGCCGCTCCGGATCGTCGATGGTGATGAGCCAGTTGCCCACCTTGCGGAAGAGCGGGTTGGGCTCTGTTCCCCGTACCCGCGCCTCTACCCGGTAGATGCCGGCAGCGGAAGGGTTGCGCACATTGGAGAGCACCAAGCGGATCTCCTGGCCGGCGGCAATGGGTTGACGGGCCACCACCTCCAAAGAGCGAAACTCCTCGTTCCAGTACACTTCCGCCAGCTCCACCGACTTGCCCTCCACTTCTAGTCGCACATTCTGGGGATCGATGACGGCATCAAAGTTCCTATCCGCGCTAATCTGCACCTCCGCCACCGCCACATCCTGCGGTGGGATCTTCAGGCGATAGCGATCCAGCCGACCGCGAATGCCGCGAAAATCCAGCCGATAGCTGAGGACAGGCACCCCCTCGCTGCCGGTGATGACAAAGCCCGACTGTGCCTTTGCCAAAGGGGATAGCGCCCCTACCAACAAGCCTGCCAAAATCAGCCTCGTCCCCAGCCGGGCCAAGCGGAGGCCCCACGAACGCTTCACTGCTCTCAACACCCAAACCTCCCAAAAGACTTCGGCACAGGCGCACCTTGCCGCCGGCCGAGCGAGCAGCAAGGCCATGAGATTGAATTGCTATCCATTGTAAGGGGCGGGATCCCTTCCACCGGGAGCGCCCAGGGCCCACTCGGGTGCGGAGGTGCGCAGTTTTTCCCCACCACCAGAACCTCACAGTCGCAACCCTGATGCTCTGGAACGTCCAGGAGCCTGGGGGATGGGCGTCGAAGGATCCTGCTGGGAGGATCACTTAAAGAAACTGAGTACCCCCACCCCGATCACCATCAGCACCCAAAGCAGGGATCCCACCAAAATCACATTCTTGGCCCGGCTCCAGTCGCTGGCCGAGCTGTAGAGCACCGGCACCGCCACCACCAGCAGCAAGCTGTACAGCACCAACACCAACAAAGCAATTTGGAAAATGAGCATCATGGTCTGGATCCCTCACAAAAGTCTTGTCTTGGATAAAAGCTCCCGACAACACCGGGCTACCCAACCTGATCCGGCTCGCTGCGCACCGGCGGCAGGGTAGATAAGATAGATAACGCTCTGACTATACCAAAACTGGGATCCCTCTCAAGGCCAGATCCGTCGGGGCAGCCGCTGGATGGATGAACTATCTAGATACAGACTGCATTCGGAAAGGGTTGAAGTCGGTTGCCACGTCAAAGTAGTCTTCCTGTTCTTGCTGCTTCAGCCAGCCGGTGATGGCGTAGGTCAGAGGCGTACAGACTGCCTCAACGGCACACTTGAACACGTAGTTGGAGACGATGAGGCTCACGAGACCGGGAAACACCCCCCAGAAAGCGATGAGAATAAACAGGCCCGTGTCCACCGCTTGGCCCACCAGGGTGGAGCCGATGGTGCGCGTCCACAGCCAGCGTCCCCGCGTCCACACCTTCAGGCGCGCCAGCACGTAGGCATTGGCGAAGCTGCCGCTCCAGTAGGCAATCAGGCTGGCCAGCACAATACGGGGGGTGAGGCCGAGGATCTGGTTGTAGGCTTCCTGATAGGGCCAGTCGGGGGCTGCCGGCAGGGATCCCACGATCATGAAGGTCGCCGACATCAGGGCCGCCGAGAAAAACCCCAGCCAGATCACCCGCCGCGAGCGGGCATAGCCGTAGACCTCCGTGAGAATGTCGCCGAAAATGTAGCTGAGGGGAAAGAGGATGGTGCCGCCATCGAAGGTAAACGGCCCCAAAAGCATGATCTTAGTGGAGGCGATGTTGGAAATCAGCAGCACGGCCACGAACAGGGCCGTCACCGCATCCAGGTGCCGATAGGCGCGCTCAGACATCAGGATCCCCCCAACAGTTTACGAATATGGCGCAGCTCCCTGACGATCAAGGCCAGGCCCTGGCTGTGCCGTTCCACCTCGCTGGTGAGCTTACGGATCTGCTCTTCCAGGTTAGCGCTATAAGATTCCTGACGCTCCAGGCGCTGGTTGAGGCTGGCAAGCCGCGTCACCACTTCCCGCTGGATGAGGTTTTCCGTACCTTGGATGAGCAGCGTCTCGATGGCGGTGAGCTTGTTCAAGAGCAATTGAGTGTTGGTTTCCGATCCGGGCTCCAGCGCAGCCGCCGGGGTCACTTGCAGGGCCTTTTGAATGCGAGCCAGAAGGGCTTCCGCCTCAAACGGCTTTTCAATGAAGTCAAAATCGACAAAAGGCTCAGGGATGCGGGCTGTTACCTGCTCTTTCATCCCCGACATGATGATGACGGGGGTATTCTTCAGGCTCTCTTCCTGCCGGATGGCCTGCAATGTGTCATAGCCGTCCATCTTGGGCATGACAAAATCCAGCAAGATCAGGTCGGGGTGATGTTTTTTGGCAGCCTCCAAGCCCGCTAGGCCATCTTTGGCCTCCAGCACCTGAAACTGGTCAGCCAAGATGCTGGCCACCATCTTGCGGATCATGATGCTATCGTCAATGACCAACACCGTCTTGGCTGTCATGCTCGGGGCACTCCCTTTTCTGTTCCCATCTGCTCGACCTGCTCAGCCCCTTCCTCCAGTGCATGGGGCATCGGGGACGTCCTTCCGGGGACACCAATAGAGTACTCTCCCTCTTAGGGAAGTGGGGTGTGATTGGCGATCTACAGCTCCAACTTCGCCGACTCTCCCAAGGCCCAGAACTTGCCGGTTTCCCATCGCTGCCTTGCTATAATCTAACGTAAACAAACATTAAGCATTCGCACCTTGCAGGGTTATGAGCCTACAGTTGAGCTCCGAGCTGTCGCTGCCGATCCCGTCTCCAGTCGGAGAAGCTGCCTACCGCACTTTTCAGTGGGGTAAAAATCTCTTTGGCTTTGCCCATAAGGCTCTCTCCACCCAGGCTTCGGAGCTGATGCTCTCGGTACTTAGGGATCTGCAGAGCTTCTCCTCCGGGAAAACCCTGCCGCCGCGGGAGCGAGTGAAGCTCAGCGCAGCTACTTTGCAAGAGTTGCGGGCTCGTTACGAACGGCTGCTCCAGGTCGATTGGCAAGATGCCGAGGCAGGTTATTACCCTCACGCGCTTCTTTTCGACAACCCCTGGCTGGACTTTGCCCGCTACTACCCGCAGGTATGGCTGGATCTGCCGCAGATCACTCAGCGGGTACACAGCAAGCGCTACCAAGAGTTTTCTCAGGACATCTCCACAGAAGGCTATCCAAAATACTACCTGCAAAATTTTCATTACCAAACCAACGGCTACCTGAGCGACAGCTCGGCTGAGCTCTACGACCTGCAGGTGGAACTGCTGTTTGGTGGCACGGCAGATGCGATGCGGCGGCGGGTGATCCGCCTGCTCAAAGATGCTCTCGATCCCGCCCTGTCGGCTCCCCACATTCTCGATGTAGCTTGTGGCACCGGGCGCACGCTGCGCCTGCTGCGGGGATCCCTGCCCAAAGCCGCGCTGTATGGTTTGGATCTTTCCCCTGCCTACCTGCGCAAGGCCAACCGGCTGTTGCAAGAGCTGCCGGGGGAGCTGCCGCAGCTCATCCGCGCCAACGCCGAGGCCATGCCCTACGCCGACGCCACCTTTGATGCGGTTGTCAGCGTGTTTCTCTTCCACGAGCTGCCCGGCCCAGCCCGCCAAAATGTCATCAACGAGATGAGCCGCGTGGTGAAGCCGGGGGGCGTGATCGTCATTTGCGACTCGGTGCAACTGCTGGACTCGCCGGAGCTGGAGGAGACGATGGAAGCTTTTGCGCAAACCTTCCACGAACCCTACTACCGGGACTACATCCGCGACGATCTGGGGGCGCGCCTGCAGCAGGCGGGCTGTGAAGTGTTGCGCCGAGAAACCCACTACGTCAGCGCCTACACCTTGGCCCGCAAAAGTTGAGCACCCTTCTAGGGGAATCCGCCGCCTGTAGCTAGCTTGGGTTTTTAAGGCGGTTGACCACCCGTGCCCCTCCAGGGAGGGACGGCACAAGGTCATCCCAGCAGGCAAGATATCAGCTTCTAATCCCCGCCTTGCAAGGTGGGGCCCTACGGCGCTAGCTGGTAAATCGGCGGTCACTTGTCCAGAGGGTGTATAGTAGTTTTAGACACGAAACCTTGGATAAGAAGACGGGTTGTTAACTGGATAACCCTTGGGCGCAAGTCCGTCTAAACTCTTTTCTTCCGCTTAGGCTCATGTCCCACCCCCATGGATCCCTCCGCGCCGGCATCACTGCTCTCAAGCAGGAGCGCTACCTGGAGGCGATCAATCTTCTCGAGTCGTTCTGCTACTGCTGCTCAATCCAAGAGAAGCAAGAGCGCAATGGCTCTAGGGCAAATCCGGAAGACTGCGCTTTGGCTCGTGTGGCTCTGGTCATGGCCTATCAGGGTAGTGGTGACCTGGAGCGCTCAATCGCCCTTTGCCAAGAGCTGTTGGAGCAGAAGGAAACAGTTGAGTCCACTACCTGGGCTCGGGAATGGGCAGCCCAGGCTCTGCCCACCCTCAAACAGGCTTCCGAACACGCCATGCCGCCTGAAGAAGTGATGGCGCGGCTGCCCGTCCTGCGGCAGTTGGAAGACTGTCGGCTCCTCTGTAGCTCCCGCGATCCGGCCCCGCATCTGCTTAAATCTGCCCATTTCTAAGGGAGAGGGCCTGCAGGGAAGGGTCCCTCTTAGCCGTGGATGTCCGGCCCTAGCCTCTATCGTTAGCAGCTTCATAGCAACTTTATGTCTGTTGTCGAGCCGATGACCTATCACTTTGTCGTTGCCAGCCTGTCTTTCTTACGTTCTGAGCCCCTGGAAGAGGTGCTGGAGGAGCGTCGCCGACACTACGAGGAGCGCCGCCGCCCTGTCGATTTCTTCTGGGTGCCGCAGCCGGCTTTTATGGAAGCCCCACCGTTGAAGCCTTTGCGGGACAAGCTGAGCGGCCCACTGGGGGCAGTGGTCTCAACCAACGAGGATTTCATTCGCTGGCTGAAGGTGCGCCTGACTTTTGTAGAAATGGGCAGCTTCGTGGCTCCTAGCGAGTCGATCCCGGATCCCTTGCGCTCCTTATCTGCCGACAAAGGGTAAGCCTGCCGATTCCTAAGATTTGAATGGGTTGAGGGGAGGGCAGGCCAGGATAAGATCGGGGCACCCCATACCTGCCCTCCTTGGCTGACGGGATCCTCCGTTGTGGGGCCGACGTCGGGGAGGGGGGCAGGTCAGCCGCGGAGCACTATGACTTTATGACTTTGGAGCAACAATGGAACAGGCCGGAAGGAGGGGCAGAGGTCTGCCACCCCAACTCCTGCCTTCGGGATTTCCAGCCTGCATCAGCGCCAACTTGGGTGCTGAAGTCAGAAGCTCTCTTGCCTGAGCCGACAGCAAGCCCCACCCTGAGCTCGCCGGAGTGCTCCTCTGGGGATCCCTCACCAGATCCACTTCCCGAGGATCCCCAAAAAGAAGAGGAAAATCAAGGTTTATCTGAGCCGGGCCTGAGAAACTTTGTTGCTGTGCTGCGCCGACGCAATTTTCTGCTGCTGTGGACGGGGCAGGTGTGTTCGCAGTTGGCGGACAAAGTGTTGTTGGTGCTGCTGATTGGGTTGATTGCCCGCAAGTTTCAGCCAGAAGGAGCCTCTATTAGCGGTTGGGTCTCGGCCATCATGCTGACTTTTACGCTGCCGGCGATGCTACTGGGCAGCCTGGCAGGGGTATTTGTGGATCGCTGGCTAAAAAAAGGGGTGTTGGTGCTCTCCAACCTGGCGCGCGGGATCCTGGTGTTGCTGTTGCCGCTGCTGCTCTGGCTCACCGCCGGGCGCGACCTTTGGCCGGGGATCCCCTTGGGGTTTGTCGGGCTGTTGCTGGTGAGCCTTGCCGTCTCGACCCTGACCCAGTTTTTTGCTCCTGCTGAACAGGCGATTTTGCCCTTGATCCTGCCGAAGCGAGAGCTGCTGGCGGCCAATTCCCTCTACACCACCACGATGATGGCTTCGCTGATTGTTGGCTTTGCTGTGGGGGAACCGCTGTTAACCCTGGCGGATCATTGGGTGCGCCATTGGTTGCCGGGCTGGGAGGTGGGGCCGGAGCTGTTGGTGGGGGGAGCCTACCTCTTGGCCGGATCCCTGCTGTTGCTGCTACAACCCCACGAGAAGCTGGAGCCCCAGCCTTGGGAAGCCCCCCACCTTTGGGAAGATCTCCAGTTGGGCTTGCAATATGTCGGCCAGATGCCCCTGATCCGGGCTGCTCTGCTGCAGGTGGTGGTGCTCTACTCGCTGTTTGCGGCACTGGCCGTTTTGGCGGTGCGCATGGCCGAAGTGATGCCGGAGCTGAGGCCGGATCAGTTTGGGGTGTTGTTGGCCGCTGCCGGCCTGGGCATGGGGATCGGCGCCTTTTGGGTGGGGCATGCGGGCCGCCGGGTGAGCTGCCGCGCCTGGAGCGGGCTGGGATCCCTGCTGCTCTGTGGGTCTCTGGCAGCCCTATCTTGGACGACCCACTGGTTGTTGCTCAGCTTGGGCTGGATTGCTCTGTTAGGCTGTGGCGGGGCTTTGGTGGCGGTGCCGATGCAAACCTTGATCCAGGAGGAAACGCCAGATCATCTGCGAGGCAAGATTTTTGGGCTCCAGAACAATGTGGCCAATATCGCCCTCAGTTTGCCTCTGGTCTTGACGGGGTTGGCGGAAACCTACTTTGGCCTTTCCGGGATGTTTTTAGGCCTGTCTGCTCTGGCCGCTCTGGCGGGGCTGTACACCTGGAGCCTATTGGGCAGAGAAGGCCGGTGAAACCCTCTCAAAGCTGGGGCCAAGGCAGCAGCTAACTCTGCTACTCTTGTAGAGGCTCAAAAGTCGAGACCCTCCTTGCAGCTCGGCGCTTCGCCTTTGCGGGGATCCGCCCATGCACATCGCCTGGATAGGCAAGAAAACACCTTTCTGTGGCAATGTCACCTACAGCCGTGAGGTGACCAACGGCCTGTTGGATCGGGGACATCAAGTGAGCTTTTTTCACTTCACCAACGACGGCCAACCGCCCGCTTTGGATCCTGGAGGTGAAGGCTGGCGGGCAGAGCTGGATCGCCGCGACGTTTCCCTCCCCTGTCTGTATAAGTCGCAAATCTACACGATCCCGGCCCCCAACGCCAAGCGGGTGCTCACCCAGGCCCTCAGGGAACTGCAGCCGGATCTGGTACATGCCTCCTTGACGATTTCTCCCATTGACTTCGTGCTGCCGGAGATCTGTGCAGAGCTTAACCAGCCGCTGGTGGCCACTTTTCACCCGGCCTTCGACCGGCGGCGGCGCAACATCGCCTCCCGCACCCAATACTTGGCCTATCAACTCTACGCCCCTTGTCTGGCCAATTATCACCGCACCATTGTCTTCTCAGAGACGCAACGGGAGATCTTGGTCAAACTGGGGGTGCGTCCCCAGCAGGTGGTGGTCATTCCCAATGGCGTGGATGTGGACAAGTATTCGCCTGGGCCTTCAACGCTCAAACAGCGGTTGGGACTGGAGCGGATCTTTGTCTATCTGGGGCGGGTCTCGCCGGAGAAAAACCTGGAAGCCCTGCTCAAGGCTTGGAAACACTCCCAGATGGGGGAGAAGTGCGGTCTGCTGATTGTGGGGGATGGGCCGTTGCTCAACACCCTCAAGCCCTTCTATACCCTTCAACATGGGATCCACTGGCTGGGGTATATTGCCGACGAGCAGCAGCGCATCGAGATCTTGCGCGGGGCCGATGTGTTTGTTTTGCCCTCTTTGATCGAGGGGCTCTCTTTGTCCTTGCTGGAGGCGATGGCCTGCGGGCTGGCGGCGGTGGCCACCGATGTGGGCGCCGATGGCGAGGTTTTGGCGGATGGAGCCGGGATCCTGTTGGATCCGACACGGGTGACGGCGGAGCTGCAAACCCTGCTGCCTTTGCTGCGGGATCAACGGGAGTTTACCCAACTGCTGGGGATGAAGGCCCGCCGGCGGGTGCTGGAACGCTATACCCTCAGCCACAACATCAGTCGGGTGGAACAGCTCTACCGGGAGCTGTGCCAGGGATCCCGTCAGCATCGCCGGGCCTAAAGGAGGAAGTCGAAAGCGAGGCAGAACTTTTGTGTAGAGCTTGTGATATTTTTGCTAAGCTGTTTCGTTACGTTTCCAAGGGATTAACGCCAGCCTTCCCGATGGATGCTCACAGCCCCCAAAAGGCCGTTTCGGCACAGCTATCCGGCTCCTCGTGGTCGGAGCCTTTGCTTGGCCAGGATTTGCCCCCCAATCCTCCAGTTCCCTCCCTGGAGAACTCGGGCGACTTACGCTCAGCTCAGGCCAGCCCGGATCCGGTTGGCGTTACGTCTGATGAGGTGGAGCTGCCGGAGGTCAAGCCTGCCATTGTGCCTGCCCCTGCAATGCCGGATCGGGTGGCAATGGGGAGAGACCAGTATCGGATGCAGTATTTGCTGGCGTGGTTAGCCTTTGCCCTCCGCTCCTTTAACAACTTGAATCAGATCCTGGAGCTGACGGCTTTTGTGGCCAGCCAACTGACCGATGCCGAAGGCGGAGCCCTGGTTTTGTTCAACCCCAACGGCACCATTCAGTTGGATCAACTGCATTGCTCGGATCTCCACCACCGCGAACAGATTCGGGCTGAGATGGAGCAGATTGCCCAAACCCTCTCGGCTCAGGAGCCCATGCTCAAAACGGCGGGATCCCTGTCCGTCAAAATCCCTGCCCTCGAACACCTGTTGGACGAGCGGTTTCGCCAGAGCTTAGGGCCAGATGTGCGCCTCTTCGGCACGCCCTTGTTGATCCGCAACTCTGTCCAGGGTCGCTTGTACGTCTTCAGCCGTCAGCCCGGCTACCACTGGGATGAACGCCGCCAACAACTGTTGCGCCTGGTCGCCGATCAGGCAGGCGTGGCCATCGAAAACGACCGCTTGACGGCAGCCTTGCGCCGCAAAGTGGCCCTAGAAAAAGAAATGGAGATCGGCTCTTACATCCAGGCTCAATTGCTACCGCAGGAGTACCCGCAAGTCAAAGGCATTCGCCTGGCAGCTCGTTGCCGTGTGGCCAGCAAAGTGGGAGGCGACTACTACGATTTCATCAAGATTCCAGAAAAATCAGATCCGGCTGCCTCTCCACCCTCATCTGAAAAGCTGGCCATCGTCATTGGGGATGTGATGGGCAAAGGGGTGCCCGCCGGCCTGTTGATGAGCATGACCCGAGCCATGGTGCGGGCAGAAGCTCTCAACCGTCATTCCCCAGCCCGCGTTCTGCAACATCTGAACCGGGCCATGTACAGCGACCTGGAGCACTCCAATCGCTTCATCAGCCTGTTTTATTCAGAGTACGATCCCCACTCCCATCGCCTTTGCTTTAGCAACGCGGCCCACAACCCTACCCTGTGGTGGCAGGCCCGCACCCGCGAGATTCAACCCCTGGACACAGAAGGGGCGCTGATCGGCTTGGAGGAAAACAGCCACTACTCGGAAAGCTGCGTGCAACTGCAACCCGGAGATGTGGTGGTGTACTACACCGACGGCTACACCGAGGCTGCCAACAGCCGCGGGGAGCGCTTGGAAACCTCTGGGCTCATGGATGCCATCCAGCATGCTGCCTGTCGCTACGACTCCCCCGAAGACATCTTGGAGAGCTTGTTTGAGCAGATGGATGCTTTCCGAGGTCGCCAGGGATCCCCTCCTCTGACCCTGTTGCCGCCGGACGATCCAGAGCTGCTATTGCAAGATGAGATTTCCCTGCGGCCTGAGCCTGTGGACGATACCACACTGGTGGTGTTGAAGGTGTTGCCCGACTCTGAGCCAAAATAGCTAAAAAAGTTCGAACTCAGGGTACGCTCTAGCTAGTACAGGGCTGGCTCCCCTGCTTCCCGGTTATCTACACCTTAGGCATAGCCATGAACTTCTCTTCCTCTGGGTCTGAAACCACTTCGGTTTACTTGCCGGCTCCTGCTGCTTTCCAGACAAAAATGATGGTCGGGCAGGTGTTCCGGCAGGATGTGCTGGGCGATATCCGCAAGGGTTGGAATGGCTTTGTGGAGTCGGGCCAAATTTGGGCGCTTTTGATAGGGATCGTGGTGGGCTATATGCTCAAGAGCATCACCAGCTCCCACTAGTTGCTCTGGCCGGATCCAGTTGGCCTGAGGCGGCGGGGTTTTAGCCGTCGGTTCTTGATTTTTGTGTTTTTTCCACAACTGCAGCGGTGGTCAATCCTTCTCCCCATTCTCCCAGTTCTGAGCCGACAGCGACGGTTACCCCACGCCCCTGGAGCCAGCGCTTTGAGGGATCCCTGCATCCTGCCATCGCCCGCTTCAACGCCAGCATCGGCTTCGACATCCGCCTTTTGCCCTACGATGTGGCCGGATCCCTGGCTCATGTGCAGATGTTGGCCGCTTGCGGCATTCTGACCCGGCCAGAGGCCGACCAGATCCGGCAGGGGCTGGAGCAGATCCAACAGGAAGCGGCTGCCGGCACCTTCCGTCCCGATCCAGAGGCCGAGGATGTCCACTATGCCGTCGAGCGCCGTTTGGTGGCCTTGGTGGGGGAGGTGGGCAAAAAACTGCACACGGGGCGCTCCCGCAACGACCAAGTGGCTACCGATCTGCGCCTCTATCTGCGGGATCACATCGATCACCTGCGGCAGGCCCTCTGGGAGCTGCGGGGAGTCTTGCTGGACTTGGCCGAGCAGCATCTGGAGACGATCCTGCCCGGCTACACCCATCTGCAACGGGCTCAGCCGATCAGCCTGGCCCACCACCTTTTGGCCTATGAAGAAATGCTCTGGCGAGACTGGCAACGGCTGGGGCGGGTGCGGGAAGAGGTGAATGTCTGTCCCCTCGGCTCCGGGGCCTTGGCCGGCACTTCCCTGCCCATCGATCGGCAGCTCACTGCCCATCTGCTGGGATTTGAGCGCATCAGCGCCAACAGCTTGGATGCCGTCAGCGACCGCGACTACCTGGTGGAGTTTCACACCGCCGCCAGCTTGATTTTGGTTCACCTCAGTCGCCTCTCGGAAGAGCTTGTCCTCTGGGCCTCGCAGGAGTTCGGCTTTGTCGTCCTCACCGATGCCTGTGCCACCGGCTCCAGCCTCATGCCCCAGAAGAAAAACCCCGATGTGCCGGAATTGGTGCGCGGCAAGGCGGGGCGGGTGTTTGGCCATCTCCAAGCTTTGCTGGTCACCTTGAAGGGGCTGCCGCTGGCCTACAACAAAGATCTCCAAGAAGACAAAGAGGGGCTATTCGATACGGTCGAGACCTTAAAAGCCTGCCTGGAGGCGATGACCATCCTGCTGCGGGAAGGGATCCAATTTCAGCCTGAGCGCATGGCCGCTGCTGTGCAGGAGGATTTCTCCAACGCCACCGATGTGGCCGACTACTTGGTGCGCAAAGGGATCCCCTTTCGCGCTGCCCATGACCTGGTGGGCCAGATCGTGCGCATTTGTTTGGCAGAGGGGATCCTGCTAAAGGATCTGCCCTTGGAGCGCTGGAAAACTTTCCACCCGGCTTTTGAGGAGGACATTGCGGCGGCCATCGATCCCCGCCAGGTGGTGGCGGCGCGGCGCAGCGCCGGAGGAACGGGCTTTGCCGTAGTACGGGAAGCCCTACAACAGGCCCAGGCCCGCCACCAGCAGCCAGCGCCCTCGGAAGGAACGTCACAAACTTAAACTTAACTCAAGGAGCGTTTGCAATGTTTGGGTTTTCCTCGCCAGGGTGTGCCATCCTGAGGTTCTGAGCCGCTCCAACACAATTCCCAGCTTGTTGGCCTCTGCTCTGGGTGACCGTTTCATGTTGGATAACCTCACCGCCCATATCCTCGAAAATGCGGCCAAGCGTCGCTGGCGAGAACGCGCCTACAGCCGATTTTTGCAGGACTGGCGACGACAAGTGGTGCTGCTGCGCCGTCAACGGGCCGGGGAACTGGGCCCCCCTCTGGGGGATCCCACCTGTGTTTTCAGCGCCCACTCGGCTTGGTTGCGCTGCGCCGTCAATCCACGGGGGCCGTGCCAGGGCTGCCCCCACTATGCCGCGGCTCCAAAACCCGCTCCAACTCTAGAGTCGCTCCATTAGAGGGATCCGACCGCTGGCGTCGGCACCATCGGGCCGCGCTCCCCCAAGCTGCGTCGAGTCGAGGACCCCGCTGTAGCCAAGTTGAGGGATCCCCGGCCAATTTGTGCCACAATAAAAGAACGGTAACTCCATCGACAAAAGCGAGATTCATGGCCCTTCACCTCTCGGCAGAGCACCTTCGCGCCATCCGCCAGCAGGGCGAGCAGGCCTTTCCCTACGAGGGCTGCGGCATTTTAATTGGCGAGCTCAAAGGATCGGATAAGATCGTCCACGAGCTGTGGCCGGCGGCCAACACCTGGGATCAAGCTGAAAACCCCTTAGCAGACGGAGAATCCAGCCGCCGCCGCTTCTTGATCGAGCCGGCAGTTTTCAAGCGGGCCAACGACCATGCTGTGCGCAGAGGGTTGGGGATCCTGGGCACCTATCACTCTCACCCCAACCATGCGGCTATTCCCTCGGAGTTCGATCGGCAGCACGCCTTTCCTTGGGGCTTTTCCTGTGTGATCGTCAGTGTGCGCGAGGGCAAAGCAGAAGAGGTGGTCAGTTGGGTTTTGGATGAGCAGGAGCAACCCCAGCGGGAGCCGATGCAAATTTTGGAAGATGCGGCCCTTGCCGCGCTGCCAGTTTTGGCCGGCTAGGGCCGGGCGTCGGTGGCCCTGATCTTCTAGCTTGAGGTGAGATCTGGGGCTGAGTTCCGTTGCGATCCCGGTTGGACAAGCCGGTGTGGAGAGAGTGAGTGGTGCCGGAAAAGCGGTAGTCTGAACTGGAGAGGTGACATAACTGCAAGCAGGTAGGTCCGCCAGATCGGCTCGGAACCTCAAAAATGAACCAGAGATCGCTAGAATCCTTCCCTGAACTCCCATGGCAACCAAAATCTTAATCCCCGCCCCCCTGCGCCCCTACACCGACAACCTGGAAGCTGTTGAGATCGAGGGCAGCAACGTCGGCGAAGTGATGCGCAACCTCATCGCCCGCTACGGCGAACTGAAGCGCCACCTCTACACCGAGGACGGCAAGCTGCGCAATTTCGTCAACGTTTACCTCAATGACGAGGACGTGCGCACTTTGACCCAAGGCGACAACACCCCCGTGGGAGAACAAGCCGTCATCAGCATTGTTCCTGCTATTGCCGGAGGGCTTTGACTATGCTGAACCTGGACACCAGCCAAGTCAGCCTCTCCCGCGAGGAGATGGAGCGGTTTTCTCGCCATTTGATCCTGCCGGAGGTGGGCCTGGAAGGACAAAAGCGGCTGAAAGCGGGCAAGGTGCTCTGCATCGGCACAGGCGGCCTCGGCTCACCCCTGTTGCTGTACTTGGCGGCAGCCGGCGTGGGGCGGATCGGCATCGTCGATTTCGATGTGGTGGACGTGTCGAACCTGCAGCGGCAGGTGATCCACGGCACTTCCTGGGTGGGCAAGCCCAAGGTGGAATCGGCCAAGAACCGCATCCTGGAGATCAACCCCTATTGCCAGGTGGACGTTTACAACACCGCTCTGAAGGCCCACAACGCCCTGGAGCTGTTTGCCAACTACGACGTGATCGTGGACGGTACCGATAATTTCCCCACCCGCTACCTGGTCAACGATGCCTGTGTGCTGACGGGCAAGCCCAATGTCTACGGCTCGATCTTCCGCTTTGAAGGGCAGGCGACGGTCTTCAACTACGAGGATGGGCCCAACTACCGCGATCTCTACCCCGAGCCACCCCCACCAGGATTGGTGCCTTCCTGTGCCGAGGGGGGAGTGCTGGGGATCCTGCCCGGCATCATCGGCCTCATTCAAGCTACGGAGACTGTGAAGATCCTGTTGGGCATCGGCACGACCCTGAGCGGGCGGCTGCTGCTCTACGATGCTCTAAAAATGAGCTTCCGCGAGCTAAAGCTGCGCAAAAACCCTGCCACCCCGCCCATCACTCAACTTATCGACTACGAGCAGTTCTGCGGGATCCCGCAAGCGCAAGCCAGCCAAGCGGAGATCCCGGAGATCAGTGTGGCCGAGCTGAAGGCGCGGATGGATGCCGGCAAAGATTTTGTGTTGATCGACGTGCGCAACCCCAACGAGTGGGAGATCGGTCGGATCCCTGGCGCCCACCTGATCCCGTTGCCGCAAATCGAAAATGGCGATGGGGTGGAGCAGGTGCGCAAGCTGCTCAATGGCTCGGAGCTGATCGTCCACTGCAAGAGTGGAGTGCGCTCGGCTAAGGCCTTGAAGATCCTACAAACTGCTGGGATCGCGGGGAAAAATCTACGCGGTGGCATCCTCGCCTGGGCTGAGGCTTACGATCCCTCGATTCCCAAGTACTGAGACAACTTCCGGATCCCTGGTCCAGGATATGATGGCTCCGCTGCCCAGAACCGGCTGTGCCCAATATCTCCCTTTTGCGTCCCTTTTTCCATGAGTGCCACTTTGCCGGCAGAGACAGAAACCATCTTTCACTCCATCCCCGAAGCCCTGGAAGACCTCAAGTGTGGCCGCATGGTCATCGTGGTCGATGACGAAAATCGGGAAAACGAAGGGGATCTGATCTGTGCTGCCCAGTTTGCCACGCCAGAGGTGATCAACTTCATGGCCACCCATGGGCGGGGCCTCATTTGTCTAGCCATGCAGGGATCCCGTCTGGACGAGCTGAAGATCCCGCTGATGGTGGGGCAAAACACCGACAGCAACCAGACTGCCTTTACCGTCAGCATCGACGCCGGGCCAGAGTTAGGGGTTTCGACGGGCATTTCCGCCGCCGATCGCTCCCGCACCATCCAGGCGGCCATCCACCCCCATACGCGACCGGAAGATCTGCGTCGCCCTGGGCATGTCTTTCCGCTGCGGGCGCGGGAAGGCGGGGTGCTCAAACGGGCCGGCCACACAGAAGCGGCGGTGGATCTGGCGCTGCTGGCCGGGCTGTACCCGGCAGGGGTGATCTGCGAGATCCAAAACCCGGATGGCTCGATGGCCCGCCTGCCCCAGTTGGTCGAGTTCGCCCACCAGCATAATTTGAAGATCATCACCATCGCCCATCTGATCGAGTACCGCTTGCGCACCGAACGGCTGGTGCATCGGGGGGCTACTGCCACCTTGCCGACGGAGTTTGGCCGGTTTCAGGTCTACGGCTACCGCGACAGCCTCAACCAGGTGGAGCACCTGGCGCTGGTGAAGGGGGATCCGACCCAATTTGCCGCCGAGCCCGTCCTGGTGCGCGTGCATGTGGAATGCCCCCTGGGGGATGCGCTGGGATCCCTGCGCTGCGACTGCCGCCGCCAATTGACCGCCGCCCTGAAGATGATCGACCACCAGGGCAAGGGGGTGCTGGTGTACCTGCGCCGGCAAGAGCAGGAGCTTAGCCTCATCCAGCAAATTCAGTCCTATGCCCTGCAGGATCTGGGGCTAGCTGAAACCGCGCCGCCGGCAGCGATGGATCTGCGGGATTACGGCATTGGCGCCCAGATCCTACGCGATGTGGGGGTGCGCCAAATGCGCTTGATCAGCAACACCTCTCGCCACATCAGCGGCTTGAAAGGATTTGGCCTGGAAGTGGCCGAGCGGGTGCCCTTGCTGGTGGAAGAGCCGGATCTCAATTTGCACGTGCAGCCATCCTGTTCTCTAGAAAACGCGACCCATTCCGGCTTAAGCCTGTAGAGCGTTGTAGGGCCGGGCGGTGTGGTGGAACAGGGGCCGCGGTGCAGCCGGTTCGTCCTCGACCCCATAAGCCTTGCATCCCCAGTGCCAGAACGACCAGGAAGGACGTTTGGGCAAAGATGGAGCCAGGCGCGCTGGCAAGACAGAGTCCCTGGCCGTGGGGCTCAAGAGGGGCTTTGGCAAGACGGGAATGTCGGATCCCACCTGCGACCACACCTCGTAGCTCTGGGATCGCACCACCACAATGCTGATCAGGGAGCCGCGATCCATGTCGTAGCGGCAACTGTCGATGGCGTCCTGCAGCCGAGAAAAGCTGCGGTTAAAGACGTAAAAATGGCCCTGAAAGCGGATGGCTTCCCAGAAACCTTCCCGTGTCACCGCCACATGGTCGCGATCGGCGGCGGCGTAGTCGAGGATCACCATACGTGTAAAGACTGATTAGCGATGGATCAGATTAGGTTGGCCTTCACCGTATTTCCACTTAAGCACACCATTGCACAGCCCGTCATCCGCGAAATGGCCTGCCTGCAACAAGACTTAAGGCGTTTTCTCGCCCTTGCTCCTCATGGGATCCCGCCTAATTCCCGTCGCAGCTCGGCCATGGCTGCTTCTCCAATGTGGGGGGTGGCGCAGACCAGGTGGGGCGTGCGGATCAGGTCGGGTCGGGCTTGGCGCACTAGGGCGCGCAGGGTGGGGTAGCTGGCCTCGTCGCAGATGAGGGTGTGGGCGCGGCGGATCAGGGATCCCACCCGCTCGGCATCGGAAATCACCGCCGTCAGCACCAGCAGGTCTCCCCGCAGGCTGTGGACAATCACCTCGGCAACTTCCAGGAGGGCGGTGCTGATGCTCACCAGCCCTAGACAGGCGTGGGGAGGCAATTGGCGAATCAGGGCAATTTCGCGGGCGTAGTCAGATACCTCCACCGGGAGAACACGGGCCCCCCGCGGCTGGGCAATGGCCTCGACGGCGCTGAGAAAATAGTGGAGCGTCACCACAGTGCCGGAATGGATTTGATCCAGCACGGCGGCCAGATCCTCTAGGGGCACCAACTGCACCCGGATGCCCAAAGTCTGTTGGATTTGTTGGGCCATCAGTTGTCCTGTGCCCAGATCCCGATTGGGCACGCACACCAGCACTTGGGCACTGCAGCGCAACCGCCAGTCGATCTCCGCCAGCAGCAGATCCCGCACCTGCTCCAGAGAAAAGCCCTGTTGCTGAAGCTGATCGATACCCTGGCGCACCTGCTGCAGGGCTTGTTGGGATCGATCCAGGTTTTCGCCCAGACTACAAGAGCGGTTAACCGCCTGGCGGGCGGAGCCGCTGACGTAAATGCCAGATCCAGCGCGCGTTTCCACCAGACCCATGGCCTCCAGTTGGTGGTAAACCTTGTGGATGGTGTTGCGGTGCAGGCCCGTCTGCATGGCCAACTGACGGGTGCTGGGCAGGCGATAGCCGGGAGGAAATTGCCCGCAGGCAATGCCAAAACAGAGTAAGTTGAAGAGCTGGACAGAGCCAGGGATCCCGCTCTCCGGCTGAATAGAAATGCGCATCATGGCCCGCCTGAAGAAACGAACCTAGTTGTTAGAGAGACCCAAAGACACGGGACTTTTGCCAAAAGAATTGCACCAACACCCCTAAGGATAGGCACTCGAGAACTGCTCTGGCGAGCTTTGTCCAGACGGGCACAGGGATCCCCTCTGTTGCCGCGCCCACCCCCAACCCGATGGCCGAGGATCCGGCCTCTGCATTCCAAGGCGGGGGATCCCGCCCTGGCCTTGTTACAGAAATTTAGAATCGTTACAATAGTTAGCATCTTTGCATTGCAGGTTTCATCTTATGGCACTCACTCAGCGCTTTCCCGTGCTGTTCGTTTCAGTTTTGCGTCACGACAGCGTAGCCCCGCGCTGGTCTCAAGTGGCGTGGACCGTCTTGCGGGTGGTGGCAGGGCTATTCATGATTCACAACGGCCTCGACAAACTGGCTGATATCGAGGGGTTTGCAACGGCTTATGTAGAAGTGATCGGGTTGCCTTTCCCGGTCTTTTTTGCTTATGTAGCTGCCTATACTGAACTGATCGCAGCTCCGCTGGTGGCAGTGGGTTTGTTGACCCGCGCAGCGGCGTTGGGTTTGTTCGCCACGATGGCGGTGGCCATGTTCCACCACATCAAGGTGGCCGGCTTCAGCGTTCCTTATCTGGAGCTATCGGCTATCTACGCGGCCATCTTCTTGGCCTTTGCGGTGAATGGCGGCGGCTGGTTCTCTTTGGATCAGCTCTTGGCGAACGGTATTGAGGCGGGGCTGAACCGCTCCAGCCGACAAAAGTTGGAGAGCCTGGAGTCTTCGTTGCAGGCCACTGAGAAGGTAATTGCGCTGGGGGATCAAGAGGCTGAAGCCGCCGAAACCCCTCGCTCCTGAGCCAACTCAGGGACGGGGGTGAGGGCTAAAGGCGGCTGGCGGCTCGCTCCATCAGGCGTTGGTGGGTGGAGCGCACCGGCTCTCCCGGCCTAGGCTGCCGCTGCACATAGGTGCCATCGGGGCGCAGCTCCCAGGCCTGCCGGTTATCCGTCAGACAAATCTCCAAGATCGCCTTCAGCTCTTGCTGCAACAGGGGATCCTCTACAGGGGTCACCACCTCGACGCGGCGATCCAGGTTGCGGGTCATGTAGTCGGCGCTGCCGATGAAGTACTCTTCCTGGCCGTCGTTGTAGAAGTAGAAGATGCGGGAGTGCTCCAAAAAGCGCCCGATGATGCTGATAACGCGGATGCGCTCGCTCAGGCCCGGGATCCCTGGTTTTAGGCAGCACATGCCTCGCACAATGAGATCAATCTCCACCCCTGCCTGGCTAGCCTCGTAGAGCACTTGGATCATGCGTGGGTCGGTGAGGGAGTTGACCTTGACGATGATGCGCCCTTGGCGTCCTGCCTGGGCATGGCGCATCTCTCGCCGGATCAAGGCTTCCATGCCCTGGCGCAAGGTACGGGGGGCCACCAGCAGCTTGCGGAAGTGCCGCTGCCGCGAGTAGCCGGTTAGCAGGTTAAACAACTCGGTTACATCGTTGCAGAGGGTCTCGTTGCAGGTGAACAGGCCCAGATCGGTGTAGATACGGGCGGTCTTGGGGTTGTAGTTGCCGGTGCCGATGTGGACATAGCGCCGCAGGGATCCCCCCTCTTCCCGCACCACCAGGGCCAACTTGCAGTGGATCTTCAGCCCTGGCAGGCCATAGGCCACGTGCACCCCGGCTTTTTCCAGCTTCTTGGCCCAGAGGATGTTGTTTTCTTCGTCGAAACGGGCCTTCAGCTCCACCAGAGCGGCCACCTGCTTGCCGTTTTCGGCAGCCTGGATGAGGGATCCCACCACCGACGAATCGCCAGAGGTGCGGTAGAGGGTTTGCTTGATGGTGAGCACCTGCGGATCGTTGGCCGCCTCCTCCAGAAACCGTTCCACACTGGCAGCAAAGGAGTCGTAGGGGTGATGCACCAGCAGATCCCCTTCCCGGATGACGGAGAAGATATCCACCGGCTCGTCGCTCACCGAAGCGGTACGCAGGCGAGGCGGCGTGACGGGCCCCCAGGGAGGATCTTTTAAATCGGGTCGATCCAGGCTGAGAAAAGCCATCACCCCCCCCATGCTCAAAAGGCCATCCACCTCGTACACGGAGTCGCTGTCGAGGCGCAGCTCTTCGCAGAGCCGCTGTCGAATGGCAGACGGCATGGACTTGGCAATCTCCATGCGCACCACCGAGCCGAAGCGGCGCTTGCGCAGCTCTTCTTGAATGGCCGCGAGCAGATCGTCGGCTTCGTCCTCTTGGATTTCCAGATCGGCACCGCGGGTGATGCGGAAGGGGTAGTACTCCAGCACTTCCATGCCCACGAACAGCGCCTCCAGGTGGTGGGCAATCACCTGCTCCAGCGGCACAAAGCTTACCCCGTCCCGCAGCGGCACAAAGCGAGGCAGGGTGCTGGGCACCTTGATGCGGGCAAAGTGTTCCCTGCCGGTTTCCGGATCCCGCACCACCACCGCCAAGCTGAGGCTGAGGTTGGAGATGTAGGGGAAAGGATGGCCCGGATCCACCGCCAAGGGAGTGAGCACGGGAAACAACCGTTGGTCGAAATACTCCCGCAGCTCCTGCCGCTCCGGCTCGGCCAGCTCAGAAAAATCGCGGATGTGAATGCCTTGTTCCGCCAGCTTAGGCACCAATTCCTGCCGAAAACACTCGTGTACCTTTTGAATCAGGGGGCGCAGGTGCTGGGAAATCTGCCGCAGCTGCTGCTGCGGCGTGAGGCCATCGGGGGTCGGCAGCAGCACGCCTGTTTCCAACTGACGGCGGATCACCGCCACCCGCACCATAAAGAACTCGTCCAGGTTGCTTTCGAAAATAGCCAGGAACTTCAGCCGCTCCAAGAGGGGGGTGCGCTCGTCCAGGGCCTCGTGCAAAACCCGGGCGTTGAACTCAATCCAGCTCAGCTCCCGGTTGAAGTAGTGCTCCGGCAAGGCATAGCCCTCCTGGATGGGCGCAGTCGGGATCCCTGGCTGGCCGGCATTGGGGGGGCAACCTGTCGCATCGGGGTTGCGGGGCGACAAGGAGGAGTCCGTTTCCTTGGGGCGCGGAGTCATGGTGGCCGAGATCTGGGTTGTCTCAAAGCGTCAACAACGGCTGGAGCCGACCCAATCCTATCCTGCTGGGTTCTGCTTGGAGGAGGCGGAAGTGTCCAAAACAGGCTTGGGCGGGCGTTCTGGCAACAGCCCTTGGGAGCGGGTAAGCAGAATTACCTGCAGCAGGATCCCGATCAACAAAATGCGCAAGGGACCGGCCCGGGTGGCCCACTGGGGCGGCAGACGGTTGGTCAACCACTCGCTGCCCGACCACACCCCCCAAATGGCCAGCACCCCCAGCAGGGCGCCGCGATTGTTGCCGCTGCCCCCCGCGATCAACATTACCCAGACGATAAAGGTGGCAAACTCCGGCTGGAAGGCTTCCGGGCTGATGAAATTGACAAAGTGGGCATAGAGCGCCCCCGCCAGCCCCATCAGCATGGATCCCAGCACAAACGCCTGCAGGCGAAACTGGAGGACATCTTTGCCGGCGGCCAGGGTTGCCGGCTCATCCTCGCGGATGGCCCGCAGCACCCGTCCCCAGGGGGAGCGATAGGCCCGCTCACTCAGCCAGTAAACCACCGCCAAGACCAGCAGCACCAAGCCCAAGTAGAGCAGTGTATCCTGCCCTGGGATCCAGCCGCGAAAGGGCCGCGGAATGCGGGTGATGCCGCGCACCCCGTTGGTCAGCCAGCCCTCATTCCTCAGGATTTGGCTGATGATCTCGGCAATGCCGATGGTGGCAATAGCCAAATAGTCGGAGCGCAGCTTCAGGGTGATCAAGCCAATCAAGAAGGCGATCGCACCGGCGGCGGCTACTGCTATGGCAAAGCCCACCCAGAACGGCAGATTGAACCCGCCCAGATGTTCAGGGGTGGGCGGCGTCGTGGCTATGGCGCTGGCGTAGGCCCCCACAGCAAAAAAGGCCCCCACGCCGATGTTGAACATGCCGGCATAGCCCCACTGGATATTGAGGCCCAGCACCAGCACGCCGTAGATCCCCACCAAAACCAAAAAGAAGATGGCGTAGCTCAACATCAGGCCCGCCCCCCCAATAGCCCTGTGGGCCGGAAGATCAGCATCAGCACCAAAATGGCGAAGGCTACCCCTGTTTTGTAAGCCGGATTGATCGCTAAAGTCGAGAACTCCTCCGCCAGGCCAATTACCAGCCCCCCAGCAATGGCTCCATAGGGACGGCCAATGCCGCCGAGAATGGCTGCCGCAAAAACGGGCAACAACAGCCGCCAGCCCATGGTGGGGTGCAGCCGCGTATCCAGGCCCAGGAAGATGCCCGCCACACAGGCCAAGGCGGCGCCGATGACCCAAGTCCAGAGGATGATCCGCTCCGTCTCAATCCCGGTCACCTTGGCCAAGTCAAAATTGTCGGCCATGGCCCGCATCGCTTTGCCCACCCGCGTGCGCTGCAAAAACAGGTGCAGAGCCACCACCAGCAAGGCCGTTCCCACCAGAACCACCACCCAATCCGGCTTGATGCGCAGCCCCCCCAACTGCCAGGGCAACTGGATGCCGCTGCGGTACACTTGGTTGTTGGGCCCCCAGACGATCTGCACCAAGCTGCGCAAGATCAGGGCCGTGCCAAAAGAAGAAATGAGCAAAATCACCGGTGCTTCCCGGCGCAGGCGGCGATAGATCAGTTGGTCGATCCCCACCGCGCAAAGTGCCGTCGCCAAGGCCGCCGGGATCCAGCTCACCCCAATCGGCCAACCCAACCCGACAAACGTTAGAGCAAAATAGGCCCCCAAGGTCATCAGATCCCCGTGGGCAAAGTTGGCAAAACGCAAAATGCCGAACGTCAGCGACACCCCGATCGCCCCCAGGGCGTAGATGCTGCCCAGGACGAGGCCGTAGATAAAAAGCTGCAACAGTTGGGCCACCCTTGCCCCCGCAATACCCTGCCCTGATGATGCCACGGGTTTGTTAAAGCGGGATCCCATCCGGCCCAGCGGCAGGGTAGAGCTAGGGTAGGAGAAAGCGCGCAAGAGAGATCCATGCAGCCCAACTCTTCCCGGATCCCAGGTTGGCTAGTGGTTTTGGCCCTGCTGAGCGCTGCCTGTGGTGGGCCGGAGCCACCTCCAAGCAGGGATCCCACGCCTGCAGCTCCCGTCTCTACCCCCCAGTTAATCTACGAAAACATCACTCTCACCCAGGCCAAACCTGACGGTGGCCTGCTCTGGCGCCTACAGGCGCGCCTGGCCGAATACGAGTCCCCCCCAGAAAACGGCTCCACTCCCGTACAGTTGGGATCCGCCCATTTGCAGTCTATCGAGGGAGAGTTTTTCGACGCAGACGATCGCGCCATCCGCACCCGTGCCGAGCGAGGATCTGTGTACCCAGACGAGCGGCGGCTGGAATTGACGGGCCAAGTGGCGGTGGAATCGGAGCGGGACAACCTACGCCTGCAGGCAGAGCGGCTGCAGTGGCTGCCGGAACAGCGCCTCCTCGAAGCCGAGGGCCAGGTACAGGTGGAGCTGTTGGACGGCCAGGGATCCCTGTGGGGGGATCGTTTGCGCATCGACTTTGGCCAGGCCCAGATGCAACTGGAGAATTGGGATCCAAGCCAACCGGTGCGGGCCAAGTATCGCGATCCGGAGCTGGAGCTGACCGCCAGCCGCTTGCTCTGGAACTTTGGTGCCGGCGAGGTGCAGGCGTTGGGAGCAGTCGAGGTGGATGCGCCCCAGCAAAGGGTGCGCCTCAGCGGCGAGCAATTGCGGGCCCCGCTGCCCCTGACCGAGCTGCGCCTGCTGGGCAACGTGAAAGCCAAAGCCGTTCCCGTTGGCGGAACGGGATCCCTGCAGACCGGCCAAGAGCTGGAAGCCCAAGAGATCCGCTGGCGCATCGGCTCCACCCAACTGCAAGCCCTGGGCAATGTGCGCTACCGCCAGCCTGGACAAGCCCTGACTGTGAGCGGTGACCAAGGGATCCTGGATTGGCAGGCCAACACCGCCCGGATCCAAGGCAACAGCCAAACCCGGCTCACTTTGCCCTAGGAGCCGGCGGCAAAGGGCCAACAAGAGCATGTCAAGATAGTTTAAGAACCGTGTTGGGTGGGTTGTGGTGAGGAGTTCAGCAATGGCAGAGACCGCCTGGGGGGAACGCCCCAACATTCTGTTGATCGTGCTGGATACCCAGCGGGCGGATCGCCTTTCCTGCTACTGGTCAGAGGAAGAGCGGGCCCGCCAGGTGCCCACCAGCCCCAACCTGGATCGGCTGGCCGCTGAGTCCACCCTCTTCGAGCGGGCCATCGCCCCCGCCCAGTGGACGATCCCCTCCCACGCCTCCCTGTTTACGGGGGAATACCCCAGCACCCACCAAACCGTTCAGGCAGACCTGGAGCTGAGCCCTGCTCTACCCACTCTGGCGGAGCTGTTGAAGCTGGGCGGCTACACCACCGTGGGCTTTTGCAACAACCCCCTGGTCGGGATCCTGAAAAACGGCCTGCGGCGAGGCTTCGACACCTTCTACAACTACGGCGGGGCCCTACCCACCCGCCCTCCCGAAGGCAACCCTCTGCCGGCTCCCCTCAACCGCTGGCTGGCCGCCTACACCCAGTTTTGGCGCCGTCTCTCCTACCCGGTGCAAAATGCCTTTGCCCGCTCCGACACCCTTTTTCAGTTGGCGCTGCACCCCTGGTTTGCCTCCCTCTGGACCCGCCTGATGAACTTTAAGGGCAACACGGCTGCCTCCATCGCCGACCTGAACCGCTACCTGCAGCAGATAGCCCGCCGCCCTGCCGGAGCACCGCCTTTCTTTTGCTTCGTCAACCTAATGGAGCCCCACCTGCCCTACTGGCCGCCGGAGCCCTTTGTGCAGAAATACGCCCCCTACTTCAAGACCAACCGCGAGGCGCGCGACTTTTTGCGCCAGTACAACGCCCAGCCCTACCGCTGGATGGCGCCCCTGCCGCAGCCGCTTTCTCCCCTGCAAGCGCAGGTGCTCAGGGACATCTACGATGCCGAGGTGGCCTACCAGGATCACCTGCTGGGATCCGTCTTCGCCACCCTGCGCCACACTGGCCTGGAGCAGAACACTCTGGTGGCTATCGTCGCGGATCACGGCGAAGGCTTGGGGGAGCACGACTTCGTCGGCCATGCTTTTGTGGTTTACGAAGAGCTAATCCGCGTCCCCCTGATCCTGCATTACCCCGGCTATTTTCCGGCAGGAAAGCGCGTGGCCACCCCCGTTTCCACCCGCCGCCTCTTTCATACTCTCTTGGAAGCTGCCGGCTTCCGCCCCAGCCTTTCTCTAGCCAACGGCGCCCCCCGTATCAGCCTCAAGCTTCGCCGCGAGATCGCCCGCCTCAGCCTGACCCGCACCCTGGCCGGTGAGGATCCGGAGCAGGGGGTGGTGCTCAGCGAGGCCTTCCCGCCCCACCTTCTCCTGCGGGCCATGGAAAACCGCAACGACAGCCTGCTGCAGGCGCGCGCCTGTTACGACACCCGCCGAGCCCTCTACGAAGGGGTGACCAAGCTGATCCAAACCGGAGATCGCCCCAGCCTCTACAACCTGGAGCAGGATCCGGCGGAACTGCGGGATCTGCTCTTGGCCGGGATCCCTTCTGAGCCTGGTAGCCCTTCCCTTTCCCCCCAAACTTGGCTGACCCGCCTGCGGCAAGCCTTGAGGCAGTGGCTGGACTGGGCAGAGTCGCGCCGGCCCAGCACGGCTCCTCGCAAGGTAAATGTGGAAAGCGATGCAGACTTGGTACGGCAGATGCAAGAGCTGGGCTACCTGGAGTAGAGGCTATTCCAGCTCTCCTGCTTCCCCCACATGATCCCGCACATAGCCGTTTAAATCGTAGTCATCCGCCTCCTCGGGATCCGCTGTCGGCCAGTCCTCGTTTTGCCCGCCGATAATGACGCGGCTGAGGTGGATGTACTCGAGGCTAAGGGTGCGCAAGGCGTTGATCAACACGTCCAGCGCCAAGGCATCGGCAGTGCCCAGATCAAACCAGCAGCGGGCCCAGTTGTCCTTTTCCTCTAGGGATCCCATGTTGTGCATTAGAGAGGGCAGAGGATCCGAGTCGCTGGGGTACTCCAAATAGCTCAGATCCACCTCCGCCTCTTGGGCCACCAGGCGCTCGGCGTTGAATCCTCCCAACTTGCCCAGCACATACCACGATTCCAGCACCTCGTTGAGGTACTCCAGCTCAGCTTCGACCGGCGGCTCGGCAAACTCAAACCAGATCCAGAGATTTCCCGGATCGCACTCGCGAAACTCCACTTGCATGGACAGCTCCTCTGCTGCGGCCTAGCCCTTGATCTTAACTGCCAAGAGCGCGAGAACATAAGTCCCGCGCTGTATGCGTAGCAACCCTGCGGGAAGCAAGCTACAGCGCCGGGATACATGGAGTCTCGCTGCTTGCTTTCAATGCCCCCGAAGCAAGCATTTACCACCCCACTCCGGTTGTGGTAAAACGACCCCATATTGACCATGCACTACACCTACCGAATCTGCCCAGATGCCACACAGCAAGCCCAACTGCTGGAGTGGCTTGCAACATGCAGAGGCGGGTATCACTACGCTTTGCGCGAACTCAAAGACTGGGTTGCTTCGCGTCAGAGCCTTCTACAGACCAGATCTGCGATCGGTGAGGGAGCGACCGGGATCCATGTCTACGATCGAAGTCTTTGATGCGCAGCAGGTGGCCGGGCTGATCGAGAGCCTGGCAGCAGCGATCGCCAGGGATCACCCCCACCCCCAGAAGCTCACTCTGATCGGCATTCGCACTCGCGGAGTCCCCTTGGCCTACCGCCTGCGGGATCGGATTGCCGCTCGACTGGGGATCCCGCCCCAGGTCGGGGAGCTGGACATTACCTTTTTCCGAGACGACCTGGGCGCCGGCGGGCTGCGCACCCCCGATCGCAGCGAGATGCCCCGGGATCTGACTGGCCAGGAGGTGGTGCTGGTGGACGATGTTATCTTTCGGGGTCGCACCGTCCGCGCGGCTCTGGAAGCCCTGCATCACTTTGGGCGACCGGAACGGGTGCGCTTGGCCGTGCTGATCGACCGTGGTCACCGCCAGTTCCCCATCCAACCGGATTACTGCGGTTACCAGCTTCCCACGGAACCTGAGCAAAGGGTGAGGGTTCATCTGCGGGAAACCGATGCAGAAGAGCGGGTGTTGTTGATAGACCAAACAGCAAAGAGCGATCCCTAAGCTGGTGCTTGGGGTATTTTGGGGATGATCTGCCGCAACTCACCGCTATGTCTTGGTTGCCGGAGACCCGCCGTTACGCTGTTTTGGGCACGGGCGCCCTGGGGGGATTTTATGGGGCGAAATTGCAACAGGCAGGCTTTGCGGTGCATTTTCTGCTGCACAGCGACTATGACTATGTTCGCCAAAACGGCTTGTGGGTGCAGTCCTGCTGGGGGGATTTTCATTTGCCGCAGGTGAATGCCTACGCAGCAGTAGAGGACATGCCCCCTTGCGAAGGGGTGATCGTGGCTTTGAAAGCCACCCAAAATCACCTGCTGCCGCAGTTGCTCCCGCCCGTGTTGGCCGAGAATGGCGTGGTGATCGTGCTGCAAAATGGGCTGGGGGCGGAGCCGGAGGTTGCCGAGTGCGTCGGCCCTGAACGAGTCATGGGGGGCCTGTGTTTCATCAGCTCCAACAAGGTTGGCCCCGGCCACATTCATCATCTGGACTATGGGTCGGTGCTGCTGGCAGAATACGGCCCTAACTATGCCCCCCAAGGGATCACGCCCCGTCTTCAACAAGTTCAAGCCGATTTTCAACGGGCAGGGATCCCCACCACACTCTCTCCGGATCTGATGTTGGCCCGCTGGCAAAAGTTGGTCTGGAACATTCCCTTCAACGGCCTCTCGGTGGTGTTCAACGCCGACACGCAGCAGATGATCCGCGACCCTGAGGCTCGTGCTTTGGCGGAAACGCTGATGCAGGAGGTGATCCAGGGAGCGGCGGCCTGTGATCGCCTGCTTCCCGATTCCCTGATCCCAGAAATGCTCACCAACACCGAGAAGATGGCTCCCTACCGCACCAGCATGAAGATCGACTACGAGCGCAAACGTCCTCTGGAACTGCAGGCAATCTTTGGCAACCCACTGCGCTATGCCCGACAAGCCGGGATCCACTTGCCGCGGGTGGAAATGCTCCACCGGCAGTTGCAGGTGTTGGATCGCCTGAATCGAGGGATCCCTGTCGCTCAGCAGGCTTGAGTTTTTCAAGATCAGCGGCGCCTGTAAACTACCCGACTCCGACCGCTCAGCGGTACGGACTGGGCTTAAGCGCTCCGCAAAGCCGACAAGGTTGCCTCTAGCTTCACGGCTTGCGAAGCAGACACCTTGAGCTTGCAGGAGATAGTCAGGACTTGGGCCATGTCACAACTATACGTCGTCCGCATTCCTCCCGAGCCTGACCCTACGGGGCCGGGCTCCTGCGGTTTCTAGCTGAAGCTAGGTCAGGCTTTTTCCTCCGCTGGCGGGTAGACTGAGCGCCAGTCGGGTACCGTTGCTCTGGCCTTATGCCGCTGGGATCCACCCACGATCGCATCACCCTCTGGACGGCCCCCGGCATCACCTTGGCCGCCGGTTTGTTGGGGAATAGCACCACCGTTGCTCTGGCTGTGGGATCCGCCTATCTGTTCAGTGGCCTGATGTTTTCTGGAGATCTGGACACCTGTTCTCGACAGTACCAACGCTGGCTGTTCTTGCGCTGGATTTGGCTGCCCTACCGCAAGTGGATGCGGCATCGCTCCTTCTGGTCGCATGGGCCCATCGTGGGCACCGCCCTGCGGGTGCTGTACTTGAGCCTATGGGCCGGCGGAGTTGGCCTGCCGGTGGCTTGGCTGGGATCCCGGTTGGGCTGGTGGATGTGGCAGCCTTGGGTGTGGCGCAGCGATCTCTGGCAATGGCTGCAAGTTCACGCCGAGATCCTGTTTTGGATTGGGATGGGGTTGGAGCTGGGATCGGCCAACCACAGCCTCAGCGATTGGATGGTCTCCAACTGGAAACGCTGGCGCAAAAAACGCCGTCAGGTTCGCTCCAGGCCACTCGGCTATCGTCGCTAGATCCCCGTTGGACCAAGAGTAAACTACCCCACACTTGAACCTGTTGCTGTCCTGTGCCTGCAAGCCCGCCCTCCTGAGAAGACTTAACGGCCAATCTTTGTCAATTGCCCCCGCCCCCTCTGTCCGACTCCCGTGGCTTGATGCAAATTACTCCTACTTTGTCGGCTATGTATTGCAATTTAGTCTCAATAGAGTTATGCTGTTACTCAGTTGAGTGGTGGAGTTCTATCCATCAGTCTTCCTCTCTTGTCTTGGATGTGACAGGGATCCCGCGCCGGCGGAACTGGCCATCCTGCCTTTGGCAGGGATCCCTTTCTCTCTTCTTCGGCTTTAGCCGAGCTTCTGGGTTAATGAGAGTCAGTCCTAGTTAATGAGGGGATAGTTTCTGCTGGAGTGGGTCGAGCTGCGGAGGTGGCGGTGTGCGGCAATAACAGCGGCTGAGGGCCGGAAGACAAGACCTAATACATACAAAAGTCGCTGCGCCAGTTGTCTTTGTAAACCCGTTGCAAGCTAAGGGGAAGGGCTAACTTTTTGGGACAAACTGTCTGTCCTACACCTTGTGTTGCTGTTTAAAAAAATGTGTTGAGTCAAAGAGAAATTCGAGAAAAAATCGAGAAAAAATCTAGAAAAAAGTTGAATCGTGCGGGAAGAATCGGTTAAAATCTAGCTGGCGTTAACGCTAACCGCGACGAAGAGATCGGAGGGAGGAAAACCTAACAGCCTCTCTCCTTTTTTCTGTAGAAATTACTCTCACTTTCAACCTCTATAGTCACTTCAAGTAGCAGCACAACGTTTCTCTACATCGCTATTGCTAGGCAACGCTGTCGCGAACGCGCCGCTCTAACTCCCCTCTCCTTCAGGGAGAGGGGCTGGGGGTGAGGGATGTCCCTCAGGAAGAGGAGCTGGGGGTGAGGGCAGCGACGCGGAGCGCTTGGGTCGGCGGCAATAGCAAACTTGATACTAAAGGGTTGCACCTCGGTCTTGTAACCATTGGACAGCCAAGCTGTGTTGGCGTTTTTGGGCATAGGCCAAAGGAGTATGCCCATCTTCATTGCGAGGGTTCAATTCGGCCCCATTTTCCAGCAAAAGTTCCAGGATTGCCACATGCCCCTCCCAAGCGGCCCAGTGCATCGGTGTTGCCCCAAATCGGTTGCGCGCATTGACATTGGCCCCATACAAGAGCAGAAAGCGAGCAATGCCCAGTTGCCCTTGGGTAGCAGCCTCGTGCAGAGGAGTTCGACCGGTTGCATCGGCGGCATCCACCGGCGCTCCTTTGGATAACAGGCGGGCCAGGATGCTTTTTCGTCCGGTGGTCGTGGCCCAATGGAGAACGCCAGAGGTATTGGCTCCTTTTTGGATGAGCAGACCGATCACCTCTGCCTGATCGGTTAAGGCAGCCCGATGGAGAGGGGTATATCCATAGCCATCTGGAAGGTTGATGTCGCTGCCTGCCCTCAAAAGACGCTCCACCAGCTTGACCCGACCGCTGGCGGCGGCCAAATGGAGCGGGGTGACACCTGTGGGATCCAAGGCATTGGGAGAAGCACCATGGGCTAAGAGCAAATCCAGCAGTTCCAAATTGCCAAGCAGTGTTGCTTTATGAAGCAAGGTCAGTCCTTGAGCATCGACAGCATTCACATCTTCCCCTTGCTGCAAATGGGCTAATAATTGCTCTTGATCTTGATCTGCAAGAGCTTGATGAAGGGCTTCACTCATAGTCGATCGATAGAAGTCAAAGAAACCGATTGGGAATGGGGTTTCCAAATAACTTGGGCAAAGTCTAACACCGGATCCCTACCCTTGAGGTAGCTACAGGAAGAGAGACCTCTGCGTGCTCAGTCAAAGTGGCATTACAGCATCAAGCCCCAGCTAGGAGAACAACTTTCCATGAGATCGCATGAGCGCCGAGAGGATCCCTTGGTTTAGCCCGGCTTGGCATGGCATGATCATCGGCATAATCAGGGGTCGGAGCTGACTTTTGGCCCAGGTTCTGCCACTCTCAATTCCCTTCCTTCTGCCACCGCTCATGGACTACTACGCGATTCTCAACCTATCGCCGGAAGCGGACATCGAAGATATCAAGCAAGCCTTTCGCCGGTTGGCGCGGCAGTTTCACCCCGATGTGGCAGGGGAGGGATCTCGAGAGCGGTTCCAGCAAATCTATCAGGCCTACCAAGTGCTGAGCGACCCCGAGCAGCGGCGGCGCTACGATGCCCAGCGTCAATCTCCTCCTGCCGCCGGCCAGAGGCGGGTGGTCATCCGCACCGCCGGCTCTTCATCGGCAGAGCACCTCGATCCGGAATTGCTCAAAGAAGGGATTGCCCGCGTCAAGGCAGCCTGGCGCGAGCGTAAGTTGCCCACGGCAGTGGCTCTGGCAGAGGCGCTGTTGAAACGGTTTCCCAACTCCGGCGAGGCCATCCACCTCTTGGCTTTGGCCTACCAGCGCTTCGGCAACCACTTGATCTACGAGGGTCGCCACCAGCAGGCGGAAGCTTACCTGAGAAAGGCTTTGGCTATGGAGCCCCACAACCGGGAATTGACCTTTGAAATCCGGCGAGACTTGGCTCGTCTGGGATCCCGCTAGCTTACCTGGGGCGAGATCCCCAACTGCTGGGCGGCCCACTGCCGGAGCTGTTGGCGGTTCACCTTGCCCTGGAGATTGCGCGGGATCCCGGTGCACCACAGCCAGCGCTTCGGATGCTTGAAGGGACTCAGTTGGCGGCTCAGGTGTTGCTTCAGGTGCATCTCCAGCTCTTGGGGGATCGCCGGGAGCCCGGTTTTGGGGACGACCACCGCCACCACCTGCTGCCCCCATTCGGCATCGGGCAGACCCAGCACCCACACATCGTCCACCCAGCCGCTGGCCCGAACCTCTCCTTCCACCTCGGCAGCCATCACTTTTTCTCCGCCAGTCAGGATCAGGTCGTCGGCGCGACCCAACCAAAAGAGGTGGCCCTGCGAGTCCAGATAGCCCCAATCGCCGGGGGTGAAGCCTTGCTGATGCCATTGGCGCAAACCAAAGTGCTCCGCACCGCTGACGCGAAGGGCGGCCTGGGGGTAATGGCCCAGTGCCAGCGACTTGGCCCGGATGTGGATGAATCCCACGGCATCGCTGGGCAAGGGATCCCCTTGTTCACTGCGGATCTGGAGCGTGGCGTGGGGCAGGGGCCGGCCCAGGCTGTCGTTTCCTTGCCAAAAAGCCTCCGGCAGAAGCGTACAGACTTGGGAAGCCGTTTCGGTCATGCCGTAGGTGAGGGCAAGGGGCAGGTGCAGTTGTCGGGCCTGTTGCCGCAAGCTGGGCCAGGTGGGGCCACCACCGACCAAAATGGCGCGAAATTGGCGCAGGCTCTCCACAACTCCCGGCTGGGGGTTGAGCAACAGCCGTTGCAACTGAGTGGGTACCAGCGATAGAAAACTCCCCGGCAAGGGGGGATCCCAGGCCTCGGCTTGCTGTTGCCGTTTCCAATCCCAGACGATCCACTGCCCACCGGTCAGCCAGGAGCGAACAGCCTGCATCAGGCCGCTGATGTGGTGCAGGGGCAGCAGGCAATAGCTATGGACGCAGTCCACGCCGAAGTGCTGTTGGTGGGCCTTGGCCGAGGCGCTGAGGGTACGCCAAGAGTGGATTGCCCATTTCACCTGGCCGCCGGAGCCGCCGGTAGGGATCCCGATCAACGGCCAATGGGAGCCGGGTACAGCCTCCCGCAGAGAGGGGTTCAATGGGCTGGGATCCCCCTCCAGCCGGCCTTGCCGCCAGCGCCAGCCGCCTCCCAGGCCAGCCACAGCCTGGGCCCACTCTCGTTCTCCCCACTTGGGATTGCCCAAGAAGAGCGGGATCCCCAGTTTTTGACAGGTCAAAACGGCGGCCCACACCTGCAGCGGATCTGAGTCTGCCAGCAGCAGGGGAGCTGTCTTTTCTGCCAAGGGGCGCAATTGCTCTTCCAGTCCAGACAGGCGCTCCCGCCAAGTAACGGAGTGGCAACAGGGGTTCGGAAACATGCTTGGGCCGGTTTGGTCGGTCATCATGCAACTAAAGCGGAGCACCGCCGACACTAGACACAGAATAGCTTGGACTCCACAAGGCAGTTTTGTTGTGTGGCTTGAGCTCATCCGTCGAGAAGCCCCGCCCTCTGTCCGCGCACTGCAAAACCTCACCGGGCTGAGAATGCTGCTGGAAGTCCGGCTGGCCATTGGCCCTGCTCGTGAGCCAATTGCGTTCTGCAAAAGATCTGCATAATTTGGATAATCTGGACAAAGGGACGAGGTAAAGTCATGCCTTGGGAGCTGGGGCGGTTTTGGAACACGCTGACCTACTACGAGGCGTTGCCCTTTGCCGACTTCTGGCGCTGGGTTCAGAATGGGTTGCAAAGCCCAGCAGTTAACTGTATGCCTCCTTCCCTGACTCCGGCCACTTCCCTTCCGGTGGTTCTTTTGGGCGATGGCCTGCCCGAAGGTTTGGCAGAGGCGTTGCACCGGCAGGGAGCAGCGGTGGGGCAGAGCCAGGACTGGCTGACGGCCAGGGTGATCTTAGGGCTGGGAGCGCCAGAGACGGCCAAGGCTCACCTGGAGCGGCTACGCCGCAGTGGACAGACGGAACAGATGCTCTTTGACTTCCGCCGGCCCGATCCCCAGTTGAACCAGTTCTGGGGCATCCTGGACGATGTGGTGATGGGCGGGGTGAGCCAAAGCCAACTGCTCTGGGGAGAGGGCGAGCTGCTGTTTACGGGCCAGGTTTCCACGGCCAACTTCGGCGGCTTTGTTTCCACCCGCACGCGCAATTGGCAGCCGCCCTTGGATGCCTCAGGGTTTGCCGGCCTGGAGCTGCGGCTACGGGGCGATGGACAGCGCTACAAGGTTCTGCTGCGGGATCAAGGGGGCTGGGACAGCCCGGCCTACAGCTATGCTTTCGACACCACCCCAGGGGAGGAGCAGACTGTTCAAGTTCCTTTTGCCGAGATGGTGCCCACCTTTCGCGCCCGCCGGGTTGCCGCTCCCCCCTTGAATACCCGCCAGATCCATTCGCTGCAACTGATGCTGAGCAAGTTTGAAGCCGACGGCAGCCCCAACCCCCGTTTTCGGCCTGGGCCGTTTCGGCTGGGCGTGCGTTGGATCGGGCTCTATCGCCAGGAGCCGCTGCCGCAACTGATTGGGGTGGCGCGGGGATCCCTGGCGCCCGATTGGGTGGCGGCCCTGCAGGAGAGCTCCAGCCGTTGGTGTGGGGTGGAGATTCCCGCCGAGATCGAGGGATCCACCTTAGCCGCTCACCTACTGCGCCTTTTGCGCTCGCCCGCCAGTGTGGGCCGGGTGGTGCCCCTGCAAGCCTTCCATGGCTAAGCTTCTTGGCGGCCTCCAGGGATCCCTAGGAATGGGGCTTTTGGCCCTCCTGTGGCTGGGGGCGGGCCAGGGGATCCCTTACCTATTTGACTGGGACGAGCTCATTTACGCCAGCTTGGCGCGGCAGATGCTGGCCAGCGGCGATCCCCTGGCTTTGCAGATCAACGGCGAGCCCTTCTACGAGAAGCCGCCCCTGTTTTTCTGGCTGCAGGCCCTGGCGATGGCAGCCCTGGGGATCAACGAAGGGGCGGCGCGGCTGCCCAATGCCTGGGTTGGCGGCATCACGGTGGCCCTCTTGGTGGCGTGGGGAGGTCGGCTGCGCGGGGTGGGGTTTGGCTGCCTCTGGGGGATCCTGCTCCTGACGGGCTACCTGCCTTTGTTTTTCTACAAAACCGGCCTCATCGACCCGCTGCTGAATTTGGGCATGGGCGTGGGGCTGGGATCCCTTTGGGCTGCTGACGAGGCCTGCCGGGCCGGCCGCTCCGAGCAGGGGTGGAACGCCCTGGGCGCGCTGGCCTTGGGCCTGGCGGTGTTGGCCAAGGGGCCGGTGGGGCTGGTGTTGCCGCTGGGCATCTGGGCCCTCTACAAGCTCTGGCAGCGGGATCCGCCAAGGCGGTGGGGGGAGATGGTGGCCTTCCTCGGCTTGGCGGGGGCTATTCCTCTGGCCTGGCTGGCGCTGGAAGCAGCGGCGCGGGGGCTGCAGTGGCTGGCGGCGTTTTGGCACTACCAGTGGGGTTTGGTGAGTACCCCCAGCGGCCACCCCGGCCCAGTCTATTTTCATCTGCTGGCCTTTGCTCTAGGGTGTTTTCCCTGGGCGGCTCCGGCCTTGGCCGAGATCTTGGCCAGCCTCCGCAGGAGCAGTGACTCGGCAGCGGCGGATTTAACTCAGCGGGCAGAACGCCTGCTGTTGGTGGCCTTCGGGGTGGTGCTGGCTCTGTTTTCGCTCTTAGTGCAAACCAAGTTGATCCACTACACCTCGCTGCTTTATCCCATCGGCGCCTACTTTGCTGCCCTGCGCCTGCAACGCCTGGGATCAAGAGAGGCTCAACTCAGCGTTTGGGAAGGCGGCTGGATCCTGCTGAGCGGTTTGTTTTGGCTAGCCCTGTGGCTGCTATTGCCCTGGCTGGGATCCCAGGATCCCGTCCTGCTGCTGCCGGTGGCCGAGAAGAGATTGACTGCTTTGGGGATCCCGCTTTCCGACCTTTTCAAGAGCCTAGCGGGCAGCTTGGCGCTTGGATATCTCCAGGCTGAGGTGGAGTGGCCCTTCTTCACCTATGGCCCTGCTGTGCTCCTGGGGCTGGGGGGACTGGCCTGGATTAGAGCTCGGCACAACGTTCGGGGATGGGCCATCTTGCTCTTGGCCACCGGACTAAGCGCCCAGTTGGCCTGGAGCTGGGTTTTCCCAAGGGTGTTGCAGCATACCCAGGGGGGATCCGTCCACTTCTTCCGCCAGTTTGCCGGCCCAGAACCGGCTCTTTCGGGAAGGGTTGGCCTCTATGGGCTGCGGTCGTTTGTACCCTATTTTTATGGCCCGCTGCGGGTGCCCTATGCCGCCAACCCGGAGGAGCTGGCCGCCTGGCAGGTGCCCGACTATCTGGTGACCTGGGATCCCTTTGTAGCTGAGCTAGCAGCAACTTGGCAGGTCGTAGAGCGCCGCAGCCCCTTTTGGCTGTTGAAAAAAACCTCTTCTCTCCCCTAGCCGCAAGATGAGCCAGTACGTGTTGCGTATCAGCGACCTTCCCCTTCAGGATCGCCCGCGCGAGCGGCTGCTTAACCAAGGGGCAAGAAACCTCTCCCACGCGGAGCTGCTGGCCATTTTGCTCAACACCGGCCAGGGGGCAGGTAAGCTCTCGGCCGTTGGCCTGGCCCAGTTGCTCTTGAAAAAATTGGAAGCCCAGGGGGATCCCTTGGCCCAACTGCGCCAGCTGGAAGCCGGGGAGCTGCTGCAAATTGAGGGCATCGGCCCAGCCAAAGCCGCAACAGTGTTGGCCGCCATCGAGCTGGGGCGGCGGGTGTTTTTGGCCCGACTACCCGAGCGGACGGTGATTGAATCGCCAGAACAGGCGGCCATGGCCCTAAGCGGCGACCTGATGTGGGAGACCCAAGAGCACTTTGCCGTCCTGCACCTGGACATCAAACACCGCCTTATCGGCCAGCAGATTGTAACCCGGGGAACCGCCACGGAAACTCTCACTCACCCGCGGGAAACCTTCCGCAGCGCCATCAAGCAAGGAGCCAGCCGCATCCTGGTGGCCCACAACCATCCCTCCGGCAGTTTGGATCCCAGCCCGGAGGATCTTGCCCTGACGCGGCAACTCTTGCAGGCGGGGCAACTGCTGCAGATCCCGGTTTTGGATCACCTCATCCTCGGCGGCGGGCAGTTCCTCAGCCTGCGCCAGCACACCCGCCTGTGGGAGGAGTTTCCCCAGCCAGAGTAGCTCCCCAGCCCCTCTCCCAGGGTAGCCAGCCCTCACCCCCGGCCCCTCTCCCAGGGGGAGAGGGGGGCTAGGGATCCGGCAGCGCCTCAAAGCGCATGCCCACCCTGAGCTGGCCGCCGTTGACCAAGTCCCAGGCCGACTGTTCTTTTCTGCCGGGCAGTTGGGCCCGCCGGATGAGAAGGGATCCCTCGCCGGTAGCCACATACACCCCTTCTCCTTTGGCCAACCCCACCACTTCTCCGGGGCTGCCCTGGGGAAGAGGGTCGGGCGGCGGGTGCAACTGGGGAGCGGCAGAGCGGACAATCTTGATCCGCTGACCCTGCAAGCCGGTAAAGCAGTCGGGAGAAAAGGCGCGGATTTGGTTGTGCAAGGCCTGGGCCGGGCGCCGCCAATCGAGCTGGAAGTCCTGCTTTTTGAGCAGGGGGGCATAGGTGGCCCGCGAGTCATCCTGGGGAATGGGGGTGATCTCTCCTTTTTCTAGTTTCACCAGGGTTTCCACCAGTAGCTCGGCCCCCAGTTGGGCCAGTTGGGAGGCCAGTTCCAGCCCGGTCTGCTCCGGCCCGATGGGCAGCTTGGCCTGCAGCAAGATGGCTCCTGTATCCAGGCCCTCGTCCATGAGCATGGTGGTGACGCCGGTCTCGGTCTCGCCGTTGGCAATGGCCCACTGGATGGGGGCAGCGCCGCGGTAAGCCGGCAGAAGGGAGGCGTGGACATTGACGCAGCCCAACCTGGGCATTTGCAGCACCGCCAGCGGCAGGATTTGGCCATAGGCCACCACCACAAACACATCGGCAGCCAGCGCCTCTAGCGCCGCCAGCACCTCCGCATCCCGCCGCAGCCGGACAGGCTGCCACACCGGGATCCCATGGGCTTGGGCAAGGACCTTGGTGGGCGGCGGGAGCACCTTCTGCCCTCGTCCCTGCGGCCGATCCGGCTGGCAGACCAAGCCCACTACTTCAAAGGAAGACTGCCGCTGCAACAGGATCTGCAGGGAAGGCAGGGCAAACTCCGGCGTGCCAAAGAAAACAACCCGCATGACCGACCCCTCTGAGCCCTGCCCTTTAGTCTAGAGGGGCAGGGGAAGGCGGAGAGGGCTCGTCATCTAGAGTGTCGGCTGCCGGAGAGGGAAAGGGAGAAAGCCTGGCCGGGGGAGCCTGCCAAAAGACGGGCTGTTTGAGATCGAACTCTTGGCTCCAGGCCGGCAAGAAGGAGCCGAGCTTCTGCCCAGAAAGCCGCAGCCGTTGCACAAAGGTCCATTCCAGACGGGTCAAGACCCGCCGCACAAAATCCTTGGCCCAGGCCGGATCCGGAACTTCCGCTGCCTGCAAGTTCACCTGTAAGAGGCTCAGCTTGGGGTGCAGATGGACGCGGGCCTGGAGCCCTTGCGGGCGCAGCAGGTAGTTGAGCACATACTGGATGGCTTCTCCATCCCCGCGTTGGGCACGGTACAGCGGGCTGTTGGGGTTGGGCGGCGGCTGGTAGCGCCACTCGCGGTGCCACTCCGGGATCCCTTCTCCCAGAGGAAAGCCGAACAGCTCCACCAGTCGCTGCCGGTAGCTCAGCGCCAGTTGTTCCAGGGTTGGCAAGAGGCCCTGCAGCAGCCGCTCCGGATCCGGGAGGGGATCCCCCTCCAGGCGCAGCAACAGACGGTGGCCGGAAAGACGCGCCTGCACCTGCAGATGTCCCAGCCCCAGGGATCCCAGGGCTGCTTGCAAGCGAGCCACGATCTCCGGCAGAGCCGCCTGGACATCCACAGAATGGGCAGACACCGACAGGGATCCGCAACAAGACCAGATCCAACCTAGCCCAATTTCGGCAAGGGCTTGGAGGGGTTGGCGGCTAGGGCTAGATTCCCAGGATTAAACGGGCAACGTAGAAGTAGATCAACACCCCCAGCACGTCCACAATCGTGGTGATGAAGGGGGCAGCCATCAAGGCCGGATCCAGACCAAAGGAGCGAAACAGAAAGGGCAGCCCCGCCCCTGACACCGAAGAGAGAACAGAAATCCCAAATAGGCTTAGCCCAACGATGACCGCCACCAGGAGATCCCGCTGCAGGGCATAGGCCCAGCCGATGGTGATCAAGCTGAGCATGATCCCCAGCATGGCTCCCACCACTGCTTCCCGGGCCAGTACCCCCAACCCGTCCTTGAGGCGCACCGCTGCCGTGCTCAGGCCGCGAATCACCACCGTCGAAGACTGGGAGCCGACGTTGCCGCCGCTATCCACCAACAGTGGGATAAAAGCCGCCAGGGCGATCACCTGGCTTAAGACTTCTTCCTGGCCGGCAATAATCGTGCTGGTAAAGGTGTTGGTAAGCAGCAAAATCAGCAGCCACACCACCCGCTTGCGGGCTGCCTGCCAAAAACTGAGGTCGAAATAGTCATCTTCTCCAGACTGCAACCCCCCCAAGGAGTAGATGTCTTCGGTGGCCTCTTGCTCCACGATGTCCAGTACATCATCTACCGTAACGATCCCCACCAGTCGCCGCTCGGCATCCACCACCGGCACCGCCAACAGGTCGTACCGCTGGATGACCTGCGCCACCTCTTCCTGGTCGGTGTGGGTGCTGACAAACACCACCTCCCGGCTCATCACCTCCTCCAGCCGCTGGGCCGGATCGGCCATCACCAACTCCCGCAAGGATAGGGTTCCCGTCAGGTGTCGCTCCTGGTCGGTGACGTAGAGGTAGTAGATGGTCTCGGTTTCGCGGGCCAAGAGGCGCACCCGCTCCAGTGCCTCGGCTGCCGTCAGGTTCTCTCGCAGGGAAATGTACTCCGGGGTCATGATCCGCCCCGCGGTGTTGGGGGCATAGCCCAGCAGCAGGGCCGTGGCTTCCCGTTCCTGGGGGCTGAGCTGGGGCAGCAGTTCGGCAACCACCTTGGCCGGCAGCTCGTCGAAGAGGCGGGCCCGGTCGTCCGGCGACATCTTGTCCAAGATGTCCTGGATCTCGTGGCTCCTGAACTCGCGCAGCAGCGCCTGTTGCAGATCTATGTCCAGGTGTTCGTAAACGCGGATGGCCAGATCCTTGGGCAGCAAGCGAAAGGCCAGAGCCTGCTGCGCCTCCGGCAACTCCCCGATTACCTCGGCAATGTCCACCGCTTGTACGGGCAGCAGGAGAGATTTGGCTTGTTCCAAGTTGTCTTCCCTTAGGGCCAAGCTGAGCTGGCCGCGCAAGAGCTCACAAAATTGCTCGCGGCTCAACTCAGGGCTGGGGGCGGGTGGGATCAGCGGAGCGGAATTCAATGGCTGCACTCCCTGCAACTCTAGCTTTAACTATGCCAGCAAAGCTGAGTCTGTGCTCCCTGCCCCCGTTTTCCTAGAGCCCATAAAAGTCGGGGCCGGATCCCTCGTAGCTGGGGTTAACCCATAGGTTGAGGTGGGGGCAGACGATCTCGCAGGTGCGGCATTGGATGCAGTTTTCCAGCGACATGGCGTGGGAGCGGATCCCATTGTGTTCGCGGATGTGGTGGACTTCTGCGGTGCAGTCGGCCACGCAGGGGGTAGGGCGGTTCAGCTTGTCGTAGGTGGCAATGCACTGGCGGCAGGTGTCAGCGCTGAACTCAAGGATGTGGCGGTTGCCTTCCGGGTAGCGGGGATCGGCAAAAAAGACGGCATCTGACCGCGAGAAATAGCCCGCTCGCGTGGTCAATGCTTCAGGATCCAGACCTGTGGGGGCCACAAAGTCCGCTTGGATGGCGGCATGGGGGGCAACATACCCCCGTGGGGGCGGCTCGCCGGCGCTGACCCGTCCGCTGAGCAGGGTGTAGGCGCGCAGGAGTTCTCCGCCGCGACGCACGGGATCCTGTAGGCCCCAGCGCAGGGATCCCAGCCAGGGGTGGCCGGCATCGACGCTGCGGCAGAGCTGGGGCAGGTACGCTTCCAGCAGGCGGGAGTTTTCCAAAAAGGCTTCCCGAAAATAGCGGCTGCGGTAGAGATCTTGCCCCACCGAGCTCTCCATCACGGCTTTTTGGTAGGCCTCTTGGATGCGCAGATCCCCTTTTAAAAAGCCGTCGTGAATGAGGCCCGCTGCCAGGTAGCCGGTCTCCATCGCATTATCCACCCCGGCCAGGCTGCCCACATCCAGCACCCCCAGGGCATCCCCCAAGAGCAAAGCCCCTTCGACGCCAAAGCGGCTGGGCAGGCTGTAGTAGCCCCCCTCAGGAATGACGGCAGCCCCGTACTTGAGCAACTTGCCACCGGCAATCAGGGATTGGATCCAGGGATGGGCTTTGAACTCCTGCAGGCGCTGCTGCGGGTTGAGGTTGGGGTTTTTGCTGTCGAGGCCGATGATCAGGCCCAGGGCCAGGCGGTTGTCTTTGAGACCGTAGACAAAGCCGCCGCTGAAGCTGCCATCCAAAACCGGATAGCCCAAGGTGTGCCACACCTGACCCTGCAGCGAGCAAGGGATCTGCCACAGCTCTTTGACCCCCACCGACCACAGTTGCGGCCGAGGGCGCAGGTGAAACTTCTCGACCAGGTCTTTGGAGATAAATCCCTTGTCGCCAAAACAAGTGAGGTCGGCAAAGACGCAATCTTCGTAAACTTGGCCGGAGTCGCTCACCCGCACCCCAATCACCCGCTCCCCCTCATAGAGGATCTCGTGGGCAGCAAAGCCGGGGAACAGATCCAGGGTAACGTTGGGGATCCCTTTGGCCTTTTCCTGCAGGGTTTCGGCCAGCCAGCGGATGACATGGCTAAGGGTGAGGATGAACTGCCCCTGCTTGCGCAACCCCTTTGGGATCGCTGCTTCCGGCAGATCCCAGCGCTCTTGGGATCCCAGTACGCTCAGATGGCTGACTTCCACCCGCCCCTCGTGGGGAAATCCTTGGCTCTCAAAATCCGGGAAGAGCCTGGCGATGGCCTGGGGATTGCAGATGGCGCCGCTGACAATGTGCCCGCCAAATTGCCGGGCTTTTTCCAAGATGGCGATGGAGATTTTGAGCCCCGAGAGCTTGGCCAGATCCAAAAGGCGATGGGCCAGGATCAGGTTGGAGGAGCTTCCTCCCACCAAAAGCAGGTCGTAGCGGATGGCGTCACTCATGCAGAATTCCCCACGCAGCGGCTCTGGATACCCTGCCTGTATCCTAAAGAGGGAAGGCCAAAAGGGGGCAAAACTTTAGACCTTCTCAAGCCTCTGCGCCGAGCCCTCGACAGGATAGGTGATTGTCATTGGCTTAATGTCGGGCACTTCTGTGGACGGGATCGATGTAGCCATCGTCCACATCGAGGGCAACGATCCTCTCCGGTGGGAGCTGTTGCATTTCCAAACAATCCCCTATTGCCCGCTGCTGCGGGCAGAGATTTTGCGAGCTGCGGATCCCAAAACCGGCACGGTAGACCACATCTGCGCTTTAAACTTTCGTTTGGGTCGCGCTTTTGCGGAAGCGGCCCTGCAAGGGATCCAAGCGGCCCACCTCACCCCCCCACAGGTCGATCTCATCGGCAGCCACGGCCAAACCCTTTGGCACAGCCCCGATGGGCCAGAAGCCTCGACCTTACAAATCGGTGAAGCGGCGGTGATTGCCGAGCTGACCGGGATCCCTGTGGTGAGCAACTTTCGGGCGCGGGACATGGCAGCAGGGGGCCAGGGCGCACCTTTGGTGGCTTTTGTGGATTGGCTGTTGCTGAGTCATCCCCACTTCCATCGGGCGGCCCAAAACATCGGCGGCATAGCCAACCTTACCTATCTCCCTAGCCTCAGCAGCGGCGGATCCCCTTTGGCTTTCGACACCGGCCCCGGCAACGTGTTGATCGATTTGGCGGTGATGCGGGCCAGCCAAGGACAACAAGCTTTTGATCGCGACGGAGAATGGGCTACCCAAGGCCAGATCCACTGGGAAAAAATTACAGAATGGATGCGGGATCCCTACTTTCATAAAGCACCGCCCAAAACCACTGGCCGAGAGTACTTTGGATCCCTTTACTTGGAACGAATTTGGCCCCAATTTGCCTCCGCCCACGACTGCATTGCCACGCTAACGGGGTTTACCGCTCGCTCCATTGCCCAAGCTTACAGAGACTTCTTGCCCGCGATCCCAGAGCAAGTTATCGTCAGCGGTGGCGGCACCCAAAACCCTGTCCTCATGCAACTGTTGCAGGAACAACTGCCGGCCACAACCCTGCTTACCTCCGACCAAGTGGGGATCCCTTCTGCAGCCAAAGAAGCCTTTGCTTTTGCGGTATTAGCTTATAAAACCTGGCAGGGTGAGACCAACAGTTTGCCGGAAGCAACTGGAGCAAGACGTGCTACCATCTTGGGCCAAATTACACCCTCTTGTCGTAACCAGTCCTAGCTCATCTGTACCCTTGTCCCCAATAAGCTTTCTCATACTCCTGAAGAAAGAGAGAGGCCCGGGCTTGAGACGGTTCATCTGCCCAATCCAGACTCGCTGGGATGTGACGCAAGGCTGAGAAAGACGGTAAAGTTGCCTTGCCGAGATCCACAGGATCCAAGAGCCCTGGTTCTTATGAAAGATCGTCCTCTACCTTTGTGCCTGACGGCAATGGCGCTTTGTAATTTCTTCATTCTCTTGAGCTGCAGTGTTGCGCGGCATCACTTGTTTCAGTCAGGAGGATATGATCTCGGTATTTTCGATCAAGCTGTTTATTTAATCAGCCGTGGCGAGTTTCCTTTTTCTACTATTCGCGGGATCCACATTCTTGGGGATCACGCAGCTTTTATCTTGTATCCTCTCAGTCTTTTGTATCGCATTGTTCCCTCTGTATATTGGCTGTTCGGCATTCAAGCTCTGGCACTAACGTTGGGAGCGCTGGCCGTTTACCATCTGGCGCTCCAGGTCGAGATTGATTCTGGCAGGGCGAGAACAATTGCCGCCGCCTATCTTCTCTACCCGGCCATCTTCAACGCCAACCTTTTTGATTTTCATCCAGAAGTGTTGGCCGTTCCCCTTTTTTTGGCAGCTATACTCTGTATTCGCTCTGGCAAGTTGTGGGGGTTTTTGCTGTGCCTAGGCGGTATCCTCGGCTGCAAGGCGGTGTTGTCTCTCAATGTCGTTGCCCTGGGAGCTTGGCTGTTGCTCTTTGAAAGCAGACGAGTTGAAAGGCGCTGCCAAGTGGCCGGCTGGCTTGCCATAGCGACAGGGTCGGCTTGGTTTGGCATGGCCGCTTTTTGGATTATTCCTCACTTCAGTGGCAGCGAGCCGGCAGCCGTTTCTCACTATAGCTATTTGGGCAGTTCCGTTCCTGAAATTATCCAAAACTTGGTCCTCAAGCCAACATTAGTCTTAGGCAAAGTCTTCTCTCTCGACACCCTATTCTATGGATTTTTGTTAATCATTCCTGTGGCTTGGGGCCTCTCCTGGCGCCACTGGGATCCCTGGATCCCTGCCCTGCCAACCCTGGGGCTGAATATACTTTCTAGCAATCCTGCTTATCGGGATCTGGTGCATCAGTATGCATTACCTGTTGTTCCTTTTCTCTTTCTAGCTGTTATCGAAAACGCGAAAGCAGTCCCCTTCTGGTTTTGCCCTGTAAAAAGCAGAAAAGCAGCGCTAACCTGGTCTTTGCTGGCTTTTCTGGCCCTGGCAAAATACCCCTTTTTCGGCTCCATCTATCTTCAGTCTCTTGACACTTGGCAGGCCACTCGCGAGGCCCTTGCCCACATCACCACCCAAGGGGGCGTCCTCACTACCCACGAGATTAGCCCCCACCTCACCCACCGGCAAGTTATCTACTTTACTGACGAGATCCGCTTCAAGGGATCTCCCCCTGCACAATGGGATCCCTTTGACTACGTTTTGCTTAACAGCCGCCATCCGGGGTGGCGCAGCAGCCCAGAGTTCTCCCAGACCCTGCTTGCCGCTTTACAAAAAGAAACCTCGTTTCAGCTTCTCTACCATCGCGATGGGGTGTATTTGTTCTCTAGGATACGACAAGAACTTTAGGCTTAGCTGGCCACTCTAAACAAGTCGAAACGGCCCAACAAATTGTTAAAAACTATTGCCTCAACCTAAAGAAATTCTTCATATTGGCGAGGCTTAACTTGGTCTTGGTCTCTTCTTAACTTCTAGGTACTAGCTTTGGGGGGCCTGTCCCAATGCGTGAAGAACGCAGGGAATAAAAGATCGACAAGACAAGAGAAGGGGAGAACTCAACATGAATAATCCACAGGATTCTAGGCTTCGCCATGGGGACGAGCCTCTGTGCAATCATTCGCCCAACCCCACCTTTAGCAGCATCCTGGAAACTCGCCTGCAGCGGCGCCAAGTGTTGCAGGGGGGAGTTGCCGCGGCAGTGGCCACCTTTTTTGGCCTACCGGCGCTAAACAACGCTAGTAAATCGGCCAAAGCGGCCAGTGGTAGTGCCTTGCTGGGTTTCAAGGCGATCCCCGTGAGCGCAGAGGACAAAGTGGTGGTACCGGAAGGCTACACGGCTCGACCGCTGCTGGCCTGGGGTACCCCTATCACCGGCACCTACCCTGAGTTCAAGCTGGAGAACACCGGCGCCGAGCAGGGGATGCAGGTGGGCAGCCACCACGACGGCATGCACTTCTTCCCCATTGAGGGCAAGGATCCCTGGCAGGGCAGTTCCACCGAGGGCTTGTTGGTGTTCAACCACGAGTATGTGGAGCCGCGCTTTATGCATGCTGCCGCCAAGGGTCAAAAGCTTAACGACGAGAGCTACCCAGTCAACCCCGACGGCAGCCGCGATCCCGATCAAGTGCTGAAAGAGCTAAACGCCCACGGGGTGAGCATTGTCCACATCAAGCGGGAGGCGGACGGTAACTGGACTGTGGTGCGGGATCGCCTCAACCGCCGCATCACCGGCCTCACCCTCATGGAGATCCAGGGCCCGGTGCGGGGATCCGACTTCGTCAAGACCAAGTTCAGCCCCGATGGCACGATGACACGGGGCACCTTAAACAACTGCGCCCACGGGGTTACTCCCTGGAACACCTACCTCACCTGCGAGGAGAACTGGGCCGGCTACTTCACCAACACCAGCAAAGGGCCGGATCAAAAGCCCAACCTGCCCCGCGAGCACAAGCGCTACGGCGTGAGCACCGAGACCTCCCGCTACGGCTGGGAGCTGGCTAGCAACAAGGCCGACGAGTTCATCCGCTTCAACGCCACCCCCACCGCTGCAGATGCCACCCAGGACTACCGCAACGAGCCCAACACCTTTGGCTGGGTGGTGGAGATCGATCCCTTTGATCCCAGCAGCAAGCCCCAGAAGCGCACAGCTCTGGGCCGCTTTGCCCATGAGGGCGTGGTGTTCCAGCCGCCGGTGGAAGGGCAGCCGATTGTGCTCTACATGGGGGACGATGCCCGCTTTGAGTACATCTACAAGTACGTCTCTGCCGAGCCCTACCGCAAGGAGACGGCAGGCGGCCACCTGCTGGACAACGGCACCCTGTACGTGGCCAAGTTCAACGAAGACGGCACAGGGGAGTGGATCCCGCTGGTGTTTGGGCAAAACGGCTTCACCCCCGAGAATGGTTTCACCAGCCAGGCGGATGTATTGGTAAACACCCGCACCGCGGCAGACTTCGTCGGCGCCACCAAGATGGATCGGCCCGAGTGGGGAGCAGTGGATCCCAAGACCCGCATGGTCTACTTCACCCTAACCAACAACAGCAAGCGGGAACAAGACCAGGTGAACGCCGCCAACCCTCGTCCCAAAAACCAGTGGGGCCACATCATCCGCTGGAAGGAAGCCAATGGCCAGCCCCAAGCTACCCGCTTTGAGTGGGACATCTTCGTCCTGGCCGGCCCGCCAGGAGATAGCCGCACCTTATCCGGCCAAGCTCTCAGCTCGGACAACATCTTCAACTCTCCCGATGGGTTGTGGTTCGATGCCAGCCGTCGCCTCTGGATCCAAACGGATTGTAGCGAGAGCAACCTCAACAAGGGAGATTTTGCCCAGTTCGGCAACAACCAGATGCTGGCTGCCGATCCGGATACCGGCGAAATTCGCCGCTTCTTGACCGGGCCGATCGGACAGGAGATCACCGGCGTGGTCACCACTCCCGACCAGCGCACTCTGTTCATCAACGTGCAGCACCCTGGTGCCAGCACCAGCGAGGAAGACTTTGCCGCCGGCAAGATCATTTCTCGCTGGCCCAATTATGACAACAACATCTACCCCCGCTCGGCGGTGGTGGTGATTACCAAAAATGACGGTGGCATTATCGGTACTTAATCAATACTGATTCTGTTGCCAACTCCCCAGGAAATCGGGCGGCAGGGATCCCTTCTCTGCCGCTTTCTTGTAGTCAATTCAGATAACATTCAAGTAACAATGAGACGCCAGCAAGTACAACAAATAGCTAAATGGCGCCGATTCCGATAGCGGGACGTATGGTCATTCAAATAGCCATGAAACTTTTCTCTACGTTGTTATTGCTTCGCAACGCTGTCGCGAACGCGCCGCTCTAACTCCCCTCTCCCTCAGGGAGAGGGGCCGGGGGTGAGGGTGACCTCAGGGAGAGGGGCCGGGGGTGGTCGCGTAAGCGGCGCGGAGCGCTTGGGTGACCTCAGGGAGAGGGGCCGGGGGTGAGGGTCAACTGAATTGGGCCAGCGACCAGGTGGAAATCCATATCCTCAAAGATGGAACCCGCATCGTCACAGGCTACGGCGGGCAGTTTCTCTTCGACGAGTCCGAACGAGGCTAGCGCGCCTCCACAGGGATCCTTTATCCGCGCACCCGCAACGGCTCGCGGCGATAGGCGGGCAGTCGCCAGCACATCTCCAGCCAGTTTTTCAGCTCCTCCGGCTGGCCCATGAGGCTCATTTCCACCAGCAAAATGGCAGCTCGATCGCCGGCTCCTTTGGATCCCAGACGAATCAGGGCAGATAGACTTTCTTCCCGCCAGCAGACGGATACCCCCTGCCGGATCAAGGCCCGAGCCGCAACGGCAATGCAGGAGGGTGGCACCTGGATATCTCGCCGCTCGTAATCGATAGTAGGCAGCATGAACGGCAACCCAAATCTTTATTATGTTTTAATCTTCTTCCCTTTTTGCCGGCTTATCCTGGGTCTTTGCGAATTGTGAAGTGATCTTTTGTAAACTTTTTGATACCGAGTAACATCGTCTGGGGGTCTGAGAAAGAGGACGGGGATCCCTGCAGAAAGCTTAAAAGATAGCAGCCGTTTCTCAGCTCGACCTTCTCACAGCCGCGAGAATGGCTGCATTGGCAGGAGATGGAGAGATGCGAGCAGAAGGTTGGGAAAGCCGGGTGGGTCGCTGGTTGCCCAAAGCTACCCTTGTGGGAGTGGCGTTGATCCTGGTGGCGGCGGGCAGGCCGCTGCGCTTGGTGGGCAACGGCGAGAATATGGTGCTGTTTACCTGGGGTGGGGGAGTGAGCCCGACTGCTTTGCAGCCAGGGCTGCATTGGGTGCCGCCTTTTGTCTCGCGCACCGTTACCTTCGACGTAAAAACTCAGGCTCTGACCTGGAAGGACAACGACCCGACTGCCTATGCGCCGCGGCTGGTGGCCCTCTCTCAGGATGGGCAGCAGATTGCGGCTGAGGCGACGCTGCAATTTCGTATTCTCGATGCCCCCAAGGTCTACACCCAACTGGGGGAGAACTACTTGGATCGCATTGCCCCCATCGTCCGGTCGGTCATCTTGAATGAGACCAGCGGCTTTTCCGCCCAAGCTCTCTATTCCACCGAACGCCCTCTGCTTCAAGGACAAATTCGCGAACGAGTGGCCCTTTTGCTGAAGGAATACGGCGTCGAGGTTTTGGACTTTCTGCTGCGGGATGTGGATTTCGATCCCGATTTTGTAGCCGCTATTGAAGCAAAAACTATCGCCGAAAACCAACTGGCGCAAAAACAATTTGAGATCGAGCAGGCGCGCCAAGATGCTCGCAGCATCATTGCTCAAGCCGAGGCAGAAGCCGGCCAATTGCGAGCCAAGGCCCAGGCCCTCACCCAGAATCCCAAGTACCTAGAGGTGGTGAAAGCCTCCGTCCTGGGATCCCGGCTGGAAACTTTGATAACCAAATAGAAAACCTAATAGAAAAAGGACTCCGTCCCGCTGACGCGAACAGTTTTCGGGCCTGGCCCCATCTGCTCCAGCTCTTCCCTCAGACCTCAAAACGGGATCAGCCACTATGTATTCAACAGAAGAAGCACACCAGAGTAAAGTTGGTTGGCTAACTTTGGGCGGGATTGCCCTCTTGGCAGCTTTGGGGATGCTCCGCGCCTGCCTGTATGTCACTTTGCCCGGCCATGCCACTGTGGTGTTTAATACCTTTTCGGGGTTGCAAAAGGGGCGGGTAGAATTGCCGGGAGTGATGTTCCGGATCCCGGGGATCGAGACGCCAATCACCTACAGCGTGCTCACCCGCGTTTGGGAGTTTACCAACAACCCCAACTCGGCCAATGCCATCAGCAATGCCATCACGGTAAACACTGCTGACGGGCAGGCTTTTGCCGTCGATGTGGCCATTGCCCTCAGGCCCAACCTTGCCACTTTGGACGAGCTGCACGCCACCATCGGCGAGAACTATCTTGTGACAGTGGTGGTGCCGGTGGTGCGCTCCAAGATCCGCGATATCTCTGCTTCTTTCGATTCCGAGGATTTCTACCGCAAAAGCCAGCGCACAGCCATCGAGCAGCGGGCCCTGGACTTGATCCGCCAAGAGATGCCCACCGTCAACCGCGATGGCCAAGCCCTGCCCTTGATCCAGGTAGAGGGCCTCTTTCTGGGCAACCCCGATTTTCCACAAGCCCTGCGAGATTCCATTGAACGCAAACAGGTGGCCTCGATCACGGCACAAACAGCAGCAGTGCGGGCGCAAATTCAACAAAAAGAAACCGAGCGGCTGTTGATCCTAGCGGCAGCCAACCAGCGGGCCATCGAGCTAAAGGGACAGGCGGCAGCGGAAAACGCGCAACTGGCGGATCTGCTGTTTTACGAAAAGCTGCAGGAGCGCATCCAAAACCCGGCGGACTCACTGCCACCTCTGCGCATCATTCGCGTCGAGGGGGATGCCACCGTGTTCCTCAACGTGGATCCCCGACAGGCAGCCGCGCAACAGGCCCAATAGTCAGGCCTGGCCACGCCGTCGGAGCTCCTGGGGCAGGGTGGGGTGGTGGGCAGCCGGCTGCGCTTTGGCCACAACAATCACCCCGGCCACCGGGATCCCAGCGGCAACCAAGACCTGCTGCGCTGCTTGGACGGTGGAGCCGGTGGTGTAGATGTCATCCACCAACAGAACTGGCGTGGCGGGAGCGTACTGGAGGGCAAAGGCGCCTGCCAGATTTTGCTGGCGTTGCAGCGGGTTGAGCTCATATTGGGCCGCCGTGGCCCGCACCCGCACCAAAGCTTCAGGTAAATGTCTTAGACCCGTCCGCTCACAAAAGGCTTGGCTAATCAGGGCCGCCTGATTGTAGCCCCGTTGCCGCAGGCGCTCCGCATGCAGAGGGATGGGGACGACCGTATAGTCCGAGCCGTAGGCCCTACGAGAGCCTGAAGAAGGTTGCCGGCTTTCGAGCCAGCGGGATCCCAGCCATTCCCCCAAAACCGCGCCTATGCGCCGCTGTCCTTCATATTTCAGGCAATAGAGGGCCCTGCGCAGCGCTCCCCGGTGGATCCCCCAAGCATAAAGCGGCCAAGGCGAAGTGGTAACTGGCCAAGAGTCGAGCCGCTCCGCCTGCAATCGCTGCTGACAGTCTCGACAAAACACAGCCTTGGCCGGGCGCTGGCAGAGCGGACAGGGAAGCGCAATCCACCAATCCAGCCAGCCCATCGCCTGTTGCCCCTCTCCCCACCTCCTGCCGATGGCTCCAGTCTAGTCAAAAGACTCAAGTCACAGCCCCGGCAGCAGATCCCTAAGTTGACGCTGGGATCCCGCCTTGCTAGGATTCAATACTGCCGGATAACTTGAGTTGTAGCCTTCTTTGCCAGCCCATGCCCACCATCCAGCAACTGATCCGCGAGGAGCGCAGCGTCGCCGTCCGCAAAACCAAGTCCCCTGCCCTGAAGGGTTGTCCACAGCGGCGGGGGGTTTGCACCCGAGTGTACACGACAACACCCAAAAAGCCCAACTCGGCGCTGCGAAAAGTAGCTCGCGTTCGCCTCACTTCTGGCTTTGAGGTCACAGCTTACATTCCCGGCATCGGCCACAACCTGCAAGAGCACTCGGTGGTCATGATTCGCGGAGGACGAGTCAAAGACCTGCCCGGCGTGCGCTATCACATTATCCGCGGCACACTCGATGCTGCAGGGGTAAAAGACCGTAAGCAAGGCCGCTCCAAATACGGGGCCAAACGGCCCAAGCCCGGCCAAGCCCCAGCCGCCGCCGGCAAGAAAAAATAGCCTTTGGCATCTCGCTTGTCCTCCTTTCCCAACCCTTTCTGCAACAGGTAACCCACCTCTTATGTCTCGCCGCAACCGTGCGCCTCGCCGTGATGTGCCACCGGATCCCAAATACGGGAGCCGCTTGGTCACCATGCTGATCCGCAAATTGATGCAGAGGGGCAAGGCCTCCCTGGCTGCCAGGATCCTTTACGAGGCTCTGGACATTGTGCGGGAGCGCACCGGTCAAGAGCCACTGCCTCTGTTGGAAAATGCTGTCCGCAACGCCACCCCCCTGGTGGAGGTCAAGGCGCGTCGGGTGGGCGGGGCTACCTATCAAGTCCCGGTGGAGGTGAGGGGAGAACGAGGAACTTCCCTGGCGCTGCGCTGGTTGGTCACCTTTTCCCGCGCCCGTCCCGGCCGCACCATGGCCGCCAAGCTGGCCAATGAGATCATGGATGCGGCCAACGAAACCGGCAGCACCATTCGGCGGCGGGAGGAAGTGCATCGCATGGCCGAGGCCAACAAGGCCTTTGCCCACTACCGCTACTGAATCCGTTTGGCAGGGCGGTGGGTAGTCCCTGGGATCCCTGCTCTGTCCACCCAGAGTTCGGGCAAGTGGAGCAAAATCGGCAAAAAAGATTAGAATTGTAAAGGATTTTTTAGGTTGCCCAAATCGCAGGGCGACGAGGATTGGGAGGTTGACGTGGCACGCACAGTTCCCCTGGAACGAGTCCGAAACATTGGCATCGCGGCTCATATCGATGCCGGCAAGACCACGACCACAGAGCGGATCCTTTTCTATTCCGGTCTGGTGCACAAAATTGGCGAAGTGCACGACGGAACTGCGGTAACCGATTGGATGGCTCAGGAGCGGGAGCGGGGCATCACCATCACGGCTGCGGCCATCACCACCCGTTGGACCAAGCGGGATCCCGAAAACCCCTCCCAACCTCTCGCTGGCGCACCGGAGTACACCATCAACATCATCGACACGCCTGGGCACGTGGATTTCACCATCGAGGTTGAGCGCTCCATGCGGGTGCTGGATGGGGTAATCGCCGTCTTTGACTCGGTGGGCGGCGTGCAACCTCAGTCTGAGACTGTCTGGCGGCAAGCCAATCGTTACAACGTGCCCCGCATTGCCTTTGTCAACAAAATGGATCGCATGGGGGCCAATTTCCTCAAGGTTTACAACCAGATCCGGGAGCGCCTCAAGGCCAACGCTGTGCCCATCCAACTGCCCATTGGAGCTGAAGACGGGTTCCGCGGCATTGTTGACTTGGTGCGCATGCAGGCCCGTATCTACATGGATGAGATCGGCAAGGACATTCGTCCCGCCCCCATTCCGGAGGAGATGAAAGATCTCGTGGCGGAATACCGGGCCAAGCTGGTGGAGGCGGTGGCCGAGACCGACGAAGCCCTGATGGAGAAATACTTTGCCGAGGAAGACCTGAGCGAAGCCGACCTGATGGCTGGTCTGCGCAAAGGCACCATCAGCGGCCAAATTGTGCCGATGCTGTGCGGCTCTGCCTTCAAGAACAAGGGTGTGCAGATGCTGCTGGACGCGGTGGTGGATTACCTCCCTTCTCCCATCGACATTCCCGCCATCAAGGGGGTGCTGCCGGATGGCTCGGAGGTGGCGCGCAAGGCCAGCGACGATGAGCCTTTCTCGGCGCTGGCCTTCAAGTTGATGAGCGATAAGTACGGGGATCTGACCTTCATTCGCGTCTATTCGGGAGTGTTGACCAAAGGCACCTATGTGCTCAACTCCACCAAAAACAAAAAAGAGCGCATCTCCCGCCTGGTGGTGTTGAAAGCAGATGAACGTTTGGACGTGGATGAGCTGCGGGCAGGCGATCTGGGGGCTGTGGTGGGCCTGAAGGACACCACCACCGGAGACACCCTCTGCGACGAAAATGCTCCCGTGATCTTGGAGTCTCTGTTTATCCCAGAGCCAGTGATCTCAGTGGCTGTAGAACCCAAAACCAAGGCCGACATCGATAAGCTCTCCAAGGCCCTCCAGGCCTTGGCCAAAGAGGATCCCACCTTCCGCGTCTCGGTGGATCCCGAGACCAATCAAACCATCATCTCCGGCATGGGCGAGCTGCACCTGGAGATCCTGGTGGATCGGATGCTGCGGGAGTTCAACGTAGAGGCCAATGTCGGCAACCCGCAGGTGGCCTACCGCGAAACCATTCGCAAGCCGGTCAGCCGCGTCGAAGGCAAGTTTGTTCGCCAGAGTGGTGGCCGGGGTCAGTATGGCCATGTGGTTATCGACCTGGAGCCTGCAGAGCCGGGTACAGGCTTTGAGTTTGTCTCCAAAATCGTGGGTGGCGTTGTGCCCAAAGAATATGTCGGGCCGGCTGAGCAAGGGATCCGGGAAGCCTGCGAATCCGGCGTGCTGGCAGGCTATCCCCTGATCGACATCCGCGCCACCCTGGTGGATGGCTCTTACCATGAGGTGGACTCCAGCGAAATGGCCTTTAAGATCGCCGGTTCGATGGCTCTGAAGGAGGCAGCTCGCAGAGCGAGCCCTGTCCTTCTGGAGCCGATGATGAAGGTCGAGGTGGAAGTTCCTGAAGCCTTTGTGGGGGACGTCATCGGGGACATCAACGCCCGCCGCGGCCAGATGGAGGGGATGAATACGGAAGGCGGCATCACCAAGGTCAATGCCAAAGTTCCGTTGGCAGAGATGTTTGGCTACGCCACCGATATCCGCTCCAAAACCCAGGGTCGAGGCACCTTCACGATGGAGTTCAGCCACTACGAGGAAGTTCCTCGCAGTATCGCCGAAGCCATCATTGCCAAAAACAAAGGAAATGAGTAGCTGACTGAAACCAAAAAGGAAGTGACGATTCATGGCACGCGCTAAGTTTGAACGTACCAAACCCCATGTCAACGTTGGCACCATCGGCCATGTTGACCACGGCAAGACCACTTTGACGGCTGCCATCACCACCACCTTGGCTGCTTTGGGTCAGGCAACAGCCAAACGGTATGACGAGATCGACGCAGCGCCGGAAGAAAAAGCCCGCGGTATCACCATCAACACCGCCCACGTGGAGTACCAGACGGAGAAGCGTCACTACGCCCACGTGGATTGCCCCGGCCACGCTGACTACGTGAAAAACATGATCACGGGTGCAGCCCAGATGGATGGAGCCATCTTGGTGGTGTCTGCGGCTGATGGCCCCATGCCCCAAACGCGGGAGCACATCCTGTTGGCCCGTCAGGTGGGGGTGCCCAGCTTGGTGGTCTTCCTCAACAAGGTGGACATGGTGGACGATCCAGAGCTGCTGGAGCTGGTGGAGCTGGAAGTGCGGGAGCTTCTCTCCAAATACGACTTCCCCGGCGATGACATCCCCATCATCAGGGGATCCGCCCTCAAGGCTTTGGAAAGGATGCAGGCCAACCCCAAAACTCAGCGCGGCGAGGATCCCTGGGTGGATAAGATCTACGAGCTGATGGATGCGGTAGACTCTTACATTCCCACGCCGGAGCGGGATGTGGACAAGCCCTTCCTGATGGCCGTAGAAGACGTTTTCTCGATCACCGGTCGGGGCACGGTGGCCACAGGCCGGATCGAGCGGGGCCGCATCAAGGTGGGCGAAACGGTGGAACTGGTGGGGCTGCGGGAAACTCGCTCCACCACCGTTACTGGTCTAGAGATGTTCCAGAAGACCCTTGATGAAGGGATCGCTGGCGACAACGTCGGTGTGCTGCTGCGCGGCATTCAGAAGAACGAGGTGGAGCGCGGCATGGTGCTGGCCAAGCCCAAGAGCATTACCCCGCACACCAACTTCGAGTCTGAGGTGTATGTCCTCAAGAAAGAGGAAGGAGGTCGCCACACGCCGTTCTTTGCCGGCTATCGTCCCCAGTTCTATGTACGCACCACCGATGTAACCGGTACCATCTCCTCCTTTACGGCTGACGATGGCTCGCAGCCGGAGATGGTGATGCCCGGCGACCGGGTCAGGATGACGGTGGAGCTGATCCAGCCCATCGCCATCGAGCAGGGGATGCGCTTTGCCATTCGCGAGGGTGGTCGTACCGTCGGGGCGGGTGTTGTCTCCAAGATCCTGAAGTAAGTTGTCTTTTCCCGGCAGGGATTGAGCGCTGGTTGCCCCAGATCAACTCGATCCCTGTCGGTTTTTTGTTGTAGCGTTCTCTTTCTCCGGCCATGCCTACCCTGACCCAACAGAAAATCCGCATTCGCCTGAAAGCCTACGATCATCGGCTGCTGGATACTTCTTGCGACAAAATCGTGGACACGGCCCGTCGTACCGATGCTGTGCCCGTGGGCCCCATCCCTCTGCCTACCCGGCGCCGCATCTACTGTGTGTTGCGTTCTCCGCACACCGACAAGGATTCGCGGGAACATTTTGAAACCCGCACCCACCGCCGCATTATCGACATCTATTCCCCCTCTTCCAAAACCATCGATGCTTTGATGAAGCTGGATCTGCCGGCGGGGGTGGATATTGAGGTGAAGTTGTGATGGCTCTCCGGGGATCCCGGTCTTCGCAGTTGTAGAGCGTGGATGAGGGTGGCAAGGGGTGACGGCAGCGGTTGATCCGGTCGATCAGGGGTTGGCAACTCCAGAAGCCAACCCATCCCCCATCCCGGTCTTGGTGGTGGGGGCACTGGGCAAGATGGGGCGGGAGGTGGTGAGAGCTGTTGCCCAGACGCCCGACATGACCCTGGCGGGGGCGGTAGCCCGCTCGCAACTGGGCTTGGACATCGGCGAGGTGCTGGGCCTGGGATCCCTGGGGGTGGAGATTACCGATGACCTAGCGGGGCAGTTGCTGAGGTTGTCGCAGCGGAGCAGCCGCGGTGTGATGGTGGATTTCACCCATCCGCAGGCGGTGTTTGAACATGTCCGCTCGGCCATTGCCTTTGGGGTGCGCCCGGTGGTGGGGACAACGGGCCTGACGCCGGAGCAGGTGGAGCGGCTGCGGGATCTGGCGGATAAGTCGGGGGTGGGCTGTTTGATCGCGCCCAACTTTGCCATCGGCATGATTTTGTTGCAGCAGATGGCACTGCAGGCGGCGCAATATTTTGACCATGTTGAGATCGTCGAGCTGCACCACAACCGCAAAGCGGATGCCCCCAGCGGCACGGCCCTGCAGACGGCCCAACGGCTGGGTCAACTGGGCAAAGCCTTCAACCCGCCCGAAGTGGAAGAAAAAGAGCTGCTCCCCGGCTCGCGGGGCGGGATCCCCGGCCCCAACATTCCCATCCACAGCGTGCGCCTGCCGGGGCTAGTCGCCCACCAGGAGGTGATCTTCGGCGGCATGGGGCAAACCCTTACCTTAAGGCACGACACCACGGATCGGGTGGCTTTTATGCCGGGGGTGATCCTGGGGATCCGCAAGGTGCTGCAGCTCAAGGGATTGGTCTACGGGCTGGAGCAGGTGTTGAGCTAGCCAGCCAGAGGGGGGATCCCGGCCTCGTCCAGGATACGCGGGATGAGATGTTCGGCTTTGACGGCCATCAGGTGCACGCCGTGGCAGATCTGACGGGCCTGGCGCACCTGTTCGGCGGCGATGCGGATCCCTTCTTCTAGGGGATGGGGAGCGTTGGCCAGCCGTTGGATGATGGCGTCCGGGATCCGTACCCCCGGCAGGTTGCAGTTGATGAATTGGGCATTTTTGGCGGATTTGAGCAGGAAGATGCCGGCCAGGATGGGCTTGCCGGCGGGGCGACCCAGCTTGTCCATAAAGCGCTCCAGTTGCTCGAAGTCGGTCACCATCTGGCTTTGGAAAAACTGGGCCCCGTTTTCCAGCTTGCGCTGGAAGCGCCGCTCCAGGCCGGAAAAGCTGCCGGATTGGGGTTCTACCGCTGCTCCCGGAAACAGACAGGTGCCGCCGTCGGGGAGGGGCTTGCCGTTGCAGTCGAGGCCATTGTTCAGCCGCTGGATAAGCCGCAGCAGGCGCACCGATTCCAGGTCGAACACAGCGCGGGCGTCGGGGCAATCGCCGATGTGGATGGGATCCCCGGTGAGGGCCAACACGTTGCGCAGGCCGAGCGCCGAGGCCCCCAACAGATCCCCCTGCAGAGCCACGCGGTTGCGATCCCGACAGGCCAACTGCAGGATGGGTTCAACGCCCACCTGATGCAACAGCAGCGAGGCGGCCAGGGGGCTCATGCGGGCCATGGCGCGGTTGGAGTCGGTGATGTTGATGGCATGCACCCGACCTTTGAGCTGCTGGGCCAGAGACAGCAGGGTGCTGGTGTCGGATCCCTTGGGGGGTGTGATCTCGGCGGTGAGCAGGAACTCCCCCTCCTGGATGGCCTGGGCAAAGCGAGACAAGGGGGGTGATGAGGGGGTCAAGGCCACAATTGCGGAAGAAAAGGTAAAACGGCTGGCCTATTATCGACTTTTCCGGGCGATTTTTCCAGACAGGTTGCCCTCTTTTAGGGCTTGGGCGAGGGAAGGGGGCTGGGCGGGGGTTGCACCTGCATTTCCCCCAGCCATATCTTGGCATCCCCCTGTTGCAGATGCTGCTGCCAGTCCTGGGCTGCTGCAGGCGGGATCCCATCCGCGCCCAGGGCCCAGCTCCAGCCAATTACCTGGGGCCAGCGTTGGTCTTCTAGACCTGCCAGCAGAGGTTGAGCGGCTTCTGAGCCCAAGGCCGGCCCGCGGAGCAGCACAGGCACTTCCGGGTTGAGAGCCACAAGGCGGCGGTACATCGGTTCAAAGGTGGCGGGATCCCCCGGTAGGCTCAGCCAATCCATCTCAGAGAACCCAGCCCAGGCGGACACGGCTGCGGCATCTTCTCCCTCCAGCTCCACAACCCAGAGCAAGTTGGCCTCGGAGCGCAGGGTTTGCATCAGGTGTCGGTAGGCCCGTCGTTGCAATTCGGGATCCCCGTCTCCCACAACGACGGCCAGGATGATGGGAGTGGCAAAGCGCTGGATGGCGCGGGCCCAAGAGCGCAAAGTCTCGTCCTGTTCCCCACTGGCCAAGGCGGAAAGCTGAGCCGGATCCAGCCGCAGGCGCAGGTAGGGAACAGAGCCGCTCTCCCGCAGGCGACTGGCCAACGACTGCGGAAAGTCCTGGCGGGGATCCCACAGGTGTTCTACGGCTGCCCAGGCAGGGGGCTGGCCGATGGCCTGGCGATAGGACAAGAGCTGCTCCCAAGTTGGCATGCCCGACCAGGCGACCCCGTGATACAGCCGGCCCGTGGGGGGCGGCAGCGGCCTGCCCCGTTGAAAGGGAGCAGAATCGGGCGGAATCGGGGAGGTTAGAAGCCAATCCAGCCGCAAGGCAGCAGTGGTGTTGGCAGCCGGCAGCGGGAAGGGGAAGATCCAACTGCGCTCCTGGAACCAGCCGCGGCTGATCTGCTGAGGGTGGAAGTCCTGGGGAGGCGGCAGCGGCTCCAGCGCGTCTTCTCCCCAGAAAGCCCGTTGGATCGCCAGGCGCACCCCCTCGCCGGGGTGAATCAGAGGCGTGGTAGTATCCAGGTGCAAGCTGCCGCTGAGGCGGGTGGACGTCTCGTGGGGCTCAACGCGGAAGGAGAAGGTGAGCTGGTCAGGCCGATAGGTGCCCAAGGCGCGGGAGGAGGGGGTGGGGGGTGGGGATCCCGGTTGCCATGGAATACCCTCGCAGTCGGTGCAGGGAAGGAGAGCCTGCGGATGGAGCGCAACGGGAGCCTCGCGGGCAGATTGCAACTGCTCAGACGTGATGACAAAGCTGGCCCAAAGGTGCTTCAGACGGGGATCCCGACCGGGTGGAATATCGGAGAAAGTTCGCCCTGGGGGTGTAGCCGTGCGGGTGCCGGCAGCCGTGCCGTCCAGAGGCAGCGTAGAAACTGGATCGCCGGCACAGCTCCCCAAAAAAACGACCGACAAGATCAGCGGCAGCGCCCAGCAGATTAAGGGCTTGAGTGTGCAGTTGGATGGCTGCCTCCGGGATCCCTGGATCATGGCTTCACCTCAATACACCACTCCTACGTGAGGCCCGCAAAGGGTTTTCCCGCTAACCGCTAGCAGGATCTTGCCGCAAAGGCCCGCTCTCCAGGTCTGATCCCGATCACATCCTTGGTCGCAGCAGAGCCCGCCCGCACCGTCTGAAGGCGGGCCAAAGCGGGGAACGCCGGCCCCTACCCCTGCGGCACCGCCGCCGCTTCCGGGTAGATGACCAACATGCCCTCGTAGAGGATTTGGCTGGGCTGCAACTCCAGGCGGTCGATGCGCACGCCCGGATCCAACTGAATGGGGAAATCCGCCAGGCCGGGGATGGGGATCTCTTGGCCTTCGTTCACCCACAGAGGGTTGACCAGCCGCAACTGGTTGGGGCCCTGGGCTTCTAGGCCGGTTAGCACCGTAACCGGCACCTCCACCCCCTCGGGAGTCACCAATTGGGCCTGGATGCGCAGCCGATTTTGCTCCAAGGTGACCTGGGGCTGGCGGATCAAGAAGGGCACCGCTTGACCTCCAAAGGGCAGTTGCACCTGTGCCTGGGCCAGTTGAGACTGGATGAGGGGAGACTGAAGGGTGCGGTTAAGATCGTCTTCGGTGAGGCGCAAGCTCACCTGCACCGGCACAGGGGCCAACAGCCGCAGCGGGCTGCGTCCTTGGATGGCTTCGCCCACGTTGAGGCGAATATCCTGGCCCTGCAGCCGCAGGTGGCTGACCTGAAAGCCTTGATAGCTGAGGTTATCCCCCGACACCTGGGCCTGAGGGATCTGCCCGTTCAAGATTTGCGCGTCAGAGCCGGCGATCTGCACCTGCAGGTTGTCCACCTGCTGCACCTCGGAGCGGATCCAGGCGGCCACCAAAGGGCTGAGCAGGGATCCGGCAATCTGGGCAAATCCGGGCCAAGGCCAAAACATGGTGGGCAAGCCAAGCAGCAGTGCCAATCCCAGCCGCTGCCCTACTGGCGAGAGCCGTTGGCGACAGCGGGCTGCAAGAGAAGAGGGATCTGGAGCAGGCCGACGGCAAGACGGGAACAGCACGGGGTACCTCAGGAGCGACGACAAGCGATATTTTTCTGCCCAAACTACGACTAGGCTAAGGCAGGACTGCTCCACCGAACAGAGGGATCCCCCGCACACTTGGCGGAGCTAACCATCCGTCAACTGCCACCAGAGATACCCCAGCCGCAGGTAGTGAAGCCGCAGCCAGGGCAAAGGGAAAACGCGAGGCGGCTGGCGAAACAGAGCGCTGATGGGGGGCCGGCTGCCGGCGATCTCCTGGGCCAGCATTTTGCCCGCCCACACTGCTGTGGCCACGCCGCTGCCATGGTAGGCCAGGCCATACCACAAGCTGGGATCCGTCGGCGAAGGGCCAATATGGGGGTGAAGCTGCCGCGAAAGGCAGACCAGGCCGTTCCAAGCGTACTCGATCTCCACCCCCTCCCAGGTGGGAAAGAGGCGGTAGAGCTGCCGAGTCATCCAAGCCTGCAGGCGCTGTCGTTCTGCCGGAGTATTGCGGGTGCCGCCGCGCCCCCCAAACAGCAGGCGCCCGTCCGGCAGAAGACGGTAATAGAACAGCAGCCGCCGCGTGTCGTAAACCGGGGTCGGATCCCACCACCCCTGCGCTTTTTGCTCCGCAGGCGTCAGAGGGCGGGTGACCAGGATGTTGGACAGCACCGGCAACAGGGATCCCGCCAGTTGGGGGTACAAGGTCTCTGGGGTGTAGCCGTTGGTGGCGATGACCAGGTGCCGGGCCCGCACCGTTCCCCCTGGCGTGTGGCAAAGGTGCTGGGATCCCACCTTTTCCCAGGCGATGACCGGGCTGGCGCTGTGCAGTTGCGCTCCCCACCTGTGGGCCGCTTGGGCCAGCCCTTGGGTGAGCTTAAGGGGGTTGAGGCCAAACCCCACCCCGATGTGGAGAGCACCATAGTTCTCTTGGCTGTCAAAGCCCCGTTCCCGCAGCTCTTTGGGGCTGAGGAGCTGGGCCGGGTAGCCTGCCACCTGAGTACAGATCTGGTATTCGGCCTCCAATTCCGGCCAAGCCTGTGGACGATGGGCCACCGCGTAGCAGCCTTGTCCCTGCACTTCCAGCGAGAAGCCCTCGACGGCGGCCAGCTCCTGCACCGTCTCCACCGCCTGCCATTGATCCCGGTAGTAGCGCTCCGTCTCCGCCAGGCCCACCCGCCGCACCATCTGGGCATGGGTGAGATGGCTCGCCCCCACCCCGCAAAAGCCGCCGTTGCGCCCTGAGGCCCCCCACCCCAGGGATCCCGCTTCCAACAGGCAGGCGGAAATGCCGTGGTCGCGGGCCAGGTGCAGAGCCGTCGATAGGCCCGTCAATCCGCCCCCCACAATGACCACCTCGGCGCCCACCTGCCCCAGCAAAGGAGCCGGATGCCGCCAACCGGCATTCTCTATCGTGCTGTCCCAGTAGCTGCCGACCGGACAAGCAGGATCGTAGGTGCTGGCAGGATAAAGGGCTTTTCTCATGCGAACAAGAAAGAGAATATCCTACTGGGCAACGCTGTCGCGACCGCCAGCGGCAGCTTCCACGTCGGCAGGAGTGTTGCACTCCAAGAAGATCTCGGGGGTATAGAGCTCCACCTCCTGTACCCGTTTACCCAGATCCTGCAACAACCGCCGCAGGCCCAGGGTTTCCTCTCGGAGACACAGCAACTCTTCCCGCAAGCGCCCGTCGATCAGGGCGGGGTGTCCTCGTCGTCCTCGATGCACCGGCACCGTCGCCCAAGCGCGATGGCGCAGATGGTACTCCAGCAAGCTGTGGTAGATCCAGGCCGGACGGGGCTGATCCACCCCCGAAATGGCCAACACGCGAAAATCGGCAGGGATCCCTTCCACCCCCACCCGAATAGAGTGGGTCTTGCCCAGCTCAGGAGCCGGATTGATCAGCACCTCTGCCCCCGCCAAGTGAACTTGGGCCGCCGCCAGATGCTGGGATCCCAGCACCACCCAAGGTTGAAACCCTGCCTGTCGCCACTGAAAAATCTGGTAAGAAAGCAGGGTTTGCCCATCTTTCCAGGGCACCAGGGCTTTCGGTTCTCCCATCCGCGTGGAAAACCCAGCCGCCAGGATCAGCGCATGCAGCTTCAGGTCATTTGCCAAGGATCTTCACCAGCAGAATGCCAAACAAGTATAGAAACGTCACCGCCCCGGCCAAGAGGCTCTGGGTGAGGGGATCCGTGGAAGGGGTGAGAATGGCCCCTGCCACCACCGAGCCCAGAACCACGTAACGCCAGCCCTTGAGCATTTGCTCAGCACTCACCAGCCCCAACCCCCCCAGCAGCGCCTGCAAAATCGGCACCTGAAAGGCCAAGCCGGTGCTGAACAACAGCAGCAGCACAAACTCAAAGTAGCGGTCGATGGACCAGGCCTGATCCACCACCCCTTCGCCATAGCGAATGAAAAAGTTAAGTGCCGCCGGAATGAGGAGATAGTAAGCAAAGACCAAGCCAGCCACAAAGAGAAGGCTCGATCCCAGCACCACCGGCCCCAGCAGCTTGCGCTCCTTCACGCTCAGCCCCGGCAAGACGAAGCGGGCAATTTGGTAGAGCAAAAAGGGCGTGGCCAACAGCAACCCCGAATAGGCCGCCACCTTCATGGAGACGAAGAAATACTCCCCCGGCGCCAGTTGCAAAAAGGTCACCCCCCGCGCCGGCACCTCCAGCAGGGCGACAATGCGGTTCACCACCAGAAAGCAAGCAATGATGCAGATCGCCACCGCGATCACGCTGGCCAACAGGCGGCTGCGCAGCTCCTCCAAGTGCTCCATCAAGGTCATCTCGACCTCGTAGGGAAACTCCGGATCCGGCACCCGCTCAGAGTCAGGGGTTACCGTGGCTTGGGGCGAGGGCTCGGTCTCAGAGACAAGGGTCATGGGCCAAGGCGTAACGAAACATTCCCCGCTATCTTAGCTCTGCCCCGTCCTCGGGGAAAAGCGCCTGCCGAGAGCTCGGTCAAGGCCTGTAGAGATGGGTTGAACTGCCAGGACAGACATGATGAGCTCCTCCCCGGCTCAGGGGCTGGGGAACATCCCTCTCCAGCCGGGGATCCCGTGTGCGATAGGATCAAAAAGTGCCGAAATCCTGAGGGCCTCGGATCGAGTGCGCCCGTATTCCTCACTTTTTCAGCAGTATGGCCAGATCTCCAGCTTTGTGGCTCAGTCGCCTCGCTTTTCTGCGAGGGCTGATCTTTATCTTGGCAGTGGTGGCTGCCCTCGTCTATCTGGGCTTTAGCCGCGAAGTTCGCCTCGGCCTTGACCTCAAAGGAGGGACGCAGCTCACCCTGCAGGCTTTGCCTACGGAAGAGGTACCCGAGATCACCTCTGAGGTGATGCAGGGGGTGGAGGCGGTGATCCAGCAGCGGATCAACGGCCTGGGGGTGGCCGAGCCTCTGGTGCAGATCAGCGGCCAAGACCGCCTGTTCGTGCAACTGCCGGGGGTGGCGGATCCGGATCGGGCTGTTGCTCTTTTGGGCGATACGGCCCAGTTGGAGTTTCGCAAGGGCTTGGTGCCGGTCAGCGCCCTGCCCCGCAACGAGCGGGGGGAGATAACGGCGGGGGAGGATCCCGACGCCCTGTTTGAACGGGTCGGCCTGACAGGGGATCTGCTGCGCAACGCCTATCCCCAAGCCCCTCGTCGCGGATCCCAGAGCTGGGAAGTGCTGTTGGAGTTCAAGCCAGAAGGGGCAGAAAAGTTTACTCAGCTCACCCGAGAGTTGGCCGGAACAGGGCGTCCGCTTGGCATTTTTCTCGACGACGTGCTGATCAGCGCCCCCATCGTGGGGCCGGAGTTTGCCCGCACCGGCATTACCGGCGGAACAGCGGTGATCACGGGCAATTTCACGGTGGAAACCGCCACCGATCTGGCGGTGAAGCTCAAGGCGGGGGCGCTGCCGGTTCCCATTCGCGTCATTGAAAACCGCACCGTCGGGGCCACGTTGGGGGAAGAGAGCGTGCGCCGCAGCCTCTATGCCGGCATTGGCGGCCTGGTGCTGGTTTTTGTCTTTATGGTGGCCTACTACCGCCTGCCGGGGCTCATTGCCGACCTCGCTCTTCTCATCTACGCCCTCTGTACGTTTGCTCTGTTCCAACTGCTGGGGGTGACCATGACCCTGCCAGGGATCGCCGGCTTTATCCTCAGCATCGGCATGGCGGTGGATGCCAACGTGCTGATCTTCGAGCGCATCAAGGAGGAGCTGCGGGCGGGCAAGTCCATCTATAAGTCCATCTCGGAAGGGTTTAATCGCGCCTTCAGCAGCATCCTCGACAGCAACGTCACCACCCTTTTGGTCTGTGGCGTACTTTTCTGGCTGGGGATGGGGCTGGTGAAAGGCTTTGCCGTCACCTTGGCCATTGGCATTCTGGTAAGCTTTTTCACGGCCATCACCTGCACCCGCACCCTGCTGCTGGCGGCAATGGGGATCCCTGCCCTGCGCAAACCTGAGTTTTACGGCGTTCGCATGGAGGCGGCTCAATCATGACGGCGCAAGAGTTATCCCCCCCCGATCCGGCGGTGGGATCCCGGCGGTTGCTTGACTACCGCTTCGACATCGTCGGGCGCAGCAAGCTTTGGTTTACCCTTTCCCTGGCGGTGTTGCTGGTGGGGCTGGTCAGCATGGCCTTTTCTCTGGCCTCTCTAGGGACACCGCTGCGGCTGGGGCTGGATTTTGCCGGCGGCACCTTGCTGGATCTGCGTTTTGAGCGGCCTGTCACCACCGAAGAGCTGCGGCGGGCGCTGCAGGAACACAACCTGGGCAGCAGCATCATCCAACTGGACACCCAGACCAGTCAGGAAGCCTTGATCCGCATGCCCCCTTTGACTGAGCAGGAGCGCCTAGCGGTAGAGGAGACGCTGCGGCAACAGGTAGGCCCTTTTGAGCGCAACCTAGTGGAGACGGTAGGCCCGACGGTGGGGCGCTTGCTCTTGCGTTCCGGCCTCGTGGCTGTGCTCATCTCTTTTGGGCTCATTGTGGTGTATCTGGCCCTGCGCTTCCAGTGGGATTACGCGGTGTTTGCCATTGTGGCCTTGCTGCACGATGTGGTGCTGACAACAGGTCTGTTTGCCCTTTTGGGCCTAACGGTGGGCATGGAGGTGGACAGCCTGTTTGTGGTGGCGCTGCTGACGATCATCGGCTTTTCCGTCAACGACACGGTGGTTATCTACGACCGCATCCGGGAAAATCTGCGTCTGGTCAGCCGCAAGGTCAGCTTTGCCGAGGTGGTGAACCTATCTCTAAACCAGACTTTTGCCCGCTCTTTGAACACCACCCTGACAACGATGCTGCCCCTGGTGGCCATTGCCATTTTTGGGGGAGCCACCCTGAAGGGGTTTGCCATCGCTCTGCTCATTGGCTTTAGCTTGGGGGTCTATTCCAGCATCTTCATCGCCAGCCCTCTGCTGGTGTGGTGGCGGCAGCGGCGCTATGGCGGAAAAGGGGATCCCGAGGCGCTGCCTTCCGGCGCAGAGGGGTAGGGCGGCGGCAACTGCCTACCAGTGCAGCCGCTGTCCATGGGCAACCAGGTAGCGCTGCAAGTCGGCCATCTTGCCCTGCGGCACAATCTGGGCGGGGATCAAACCGGGATCCTGGCTGTGCAACCAGGCTACGATGAGCCCCGCTGCTGAGCCGATGGTCCACTCGCCGTAGTGGGTGCGGGTGGCGGCGTTGACGATGTGGCTGACGGCGATCCCTTTGCCGCCGATGAGCAGGTTATCCACTTTCTGGGGGATCAGGGCCTCTAGGGGGATGACGATGGGGCGGACGGAAAACTCGTTGACGGGCGCCGAGCTGGCCGACAGGGAAGGCTCCCAGTTGCGGTAGCGACAGCCGTGCATGTCGATGGCGTAGTGAGTCACCCCTACGGCGGTGGGGCTAAAGTCCCGTCCCCCACTGGTGCCGACACGGATGTCTTGCTCCAGCATCTGGAATTCCGCCTGGCCGTAGGCAGCTCGCCCCAGGATGCGCCGCCCCTCCCGGATGTAGGGGTAGAGGCTGAGGCCGGAGCGGGTGCCCAGCAAAGAGTCCTCGGCAAACACCAACGAGAGGGGATAGCCGGCGCGGGCTTGGGTTTCCATCAGCCACTCGGCAAAGAGCAGGGCGTGGTTTTCTCCATCTTTGAGGGCGGAGACGTCCAGCCCCCCCAGCCAGTTGTGGCGCTGCCCTGAGGCCACCAGCCGCTCTTCTGTCAGGATTAGGGGCGGGTTCATGATCCCCCAGTCGTTGCCGCGGTTCCAGTTCACCAGCGTCAGGTCGCCCGGCACCGGTGTGCTGTGGAAGGGATCCGTGCGGCCTTTGCTGACGATGCGGCGGTAGTTGAAAAAGCTCTGGCCGCTGAAGGTGGGAAACCCCTCCATGTCGAACTGGCGGCGGTGCTCGGCGCGGGAGTAGCCCGGCTGCAACTGGGCCAGCTCGGCGCGGGAGCGCCCGCCATCGTCGTGGATGGCCAGTACGAAAGGAAAAGTGAAGGCCTGGGTGCACTCCGGGTTGCTGGCCGGGGCGGCGTTGGGCTCCCCCGTCAGATCTCGCCCTTCTGAGCCCAGCCGGTAGGGGATCCCAGCCCAGCCCACCAGCTCGCCGGTGTCGGTGGCGTCGATAACAAACAGGTTGCGGCCCAGTGGCGCCTGCAGCCGCAGCACCCGCTTGGCAAACACTTCCGTCTCCTGCCAGCCATACCAGCTCACCAATTCCCGCCACAGCCGCCCTGGCGGCACAAAATTGGGATCCCGCGGCTGCCGCTGCACAGCATAGAGGCTCTCGATGCGGGAGCCGTCGGCGCTGAAGGTGGCCCCCTTAAAAGCGGTCTGGGTGGCCCAGCGACTCTGGGGAGCAGACTGAGCCGCCTGTTGCAGCCAGGTTTCCACCGCCTGCAAACCTGCCTGGGGCGGAAAACACAGCCCCCCTACCCAGCAACTGTTGATCTTGGTCACGCGGGTTCCCGGCGGGATCCCTGTCCAGGCGGGCAGATGCAGCGGCTGACTTTCGATGAGGGCCTTAAACTCCAGCCAGTGGCGGGAAAAATTGCCCCGCTGCCGCATGGGGAGGGACTCGTCGAGGGCCGATACCCCCTGCGAGGTGATCTGCCCCCCTAGCCAGGGGGTGAGCTCGATGAGACAGGTTTGCACACCCCCCCGCATGGCTTGGCCTGCCGCCGCCACGCCCCCCAGGGATCCGCCCACCACCACCAGCTCGCACTCCCAGATCTCGTCCGGCTGCGGCAAGGGATCCAGCAGCGGCCAGCCGTGGGCCGTAAAACGGGGCGGCTCCGGCTCTGGAGCGGCGACGGGCGATCCCCCTTCCGGCTGGGAGAGGGCGGCGAACCCCATCCCCGCCACGAAGCCCAGCAGAGACAGGATCCCCAACCCCAGCACTCGTTGGCGCCTGAGTCTTTGCTGTGCTGCCGGGATCCTCTTGCCGGCCATACTCACCTGACCTCACACCCCAATTTGCGCCGGCAACCTTTTGGACAGCGATCCAAGGCCCGGGAGAAATCCCTTTGAGAATAGCCGACAAAGCTGCCTCTAGGGTCAGGCCGAGTAACTAAGATCCGAGCAACAAGGCATAATGGGCTAGCAACTTTTTTCCAGCAGGGATCCGCAGCAGCATGGGACGGGCAAAGAAAGTGGTATTAGCCTATTCGGGCGGCGTCGATACTTCCGTCTGCATCCCCTATCTCAAGCACGAGTGGGGAGTGGAATCGGTAGTCACCCTGGCGGTGGACTTGGGTCAGGGGGCAGAGCTGGAGGCCATCCAAGCCAAGGCGCTGAGGGCCGGGGCGGAGCAATCCCTGGTGCGGGAGGCCGTCCAGACCCTGATTGCCGACTACGCCTTCCCCGCCATCCAGGCCAATGCCCTCTACGAGCAGCGCTACCCTCTCTCCACTGCCTTGGCCCGACCCCTGATCGCCAAGCTGTTGGTGGAGGTGGCAGAAGAGGTGGGCGCCGACGCCGTGGCCCACGGCTGCACCGGCAAGGGCAACGACCAGGTGCGCTTCGACCTGGCCATCGCCGCCTTGAACCCCAAGCTCAAGGTGCTGGCCCCGGCCCGCGAGTGGGGCATGACCCGCGAGGAGACCATTGCCTACGGCGAGCGCTACGGGATCCCTATGCCGGTGCAAAAGTCCAGCCCCTACAGCATCGACCTCAACATCCTGGGCCGCAGCGTCGAAGCCGGGATCCTGGAAGACGCCGACCAAGAGCCACCGGAGGAAGTCTACGCCCTCACCCGGCCTATCTCTCAAACCCCCGACGAGCCCGCCTATGTGGAGATCGCCTTTGAAGAGGGGATCCCGGTGGAGCTGGACGGGCAGCGCCTTGGCCCCAGAGCCCTCTTCGAGCGGCTCAACGCCTTAGCCGGCAGCCACGGTGTCGGTCGCATCGATATGATTGAAAACCGGCTGGTGGGGATCAAGTCGCGCGAGATCTACGAGTGTCCGGCCCTAACGGTGTTGATCCAGGCCCACCGCGAGCTGGAAAGCCTCACCCTCACCCGCGAGGTCATCCACTACAAGTACGGCATCGAGACCACCTACAGCCAATTGATCTACAACGGCCTTTGGTATTCGCCGCTGCGGGAGGCCCTGGACGCCTTCATTCGCACCACCCAAAAAAGCGTCACTGGCGTGGTGCGGATGCGCCTGCACAAGGGCCAGGCCGTCTGCGTGGGCCGTCGCTCCCCCTACTCCCTCTACAACGCGGAGCTGGCCACCTACGGGGAAGGGGATCAGTTCGACCACCGCGCTGCCGAAGGCTTCATCTACATCTGGGGTCTGCCCACCCGCGTCTGGGCCCAGGTGCACCGGGGCGGTGGTGCTTGAGCTCTACCGCCCCACCTGCCTGCTTGCGAGATGGCGCAGGTAGGCCAGGTTTTCCACCGCGGGGGTGAGGGGCTTTCTCTAGGTTCCTGCCGTCCAGGTGTTGCCGTACTCGATCTGCTCCGGGGTAAGGCTGTCAATTTGGATCCCCATGGCCTTGAGCTTGAGGCGGGCGATGGCCTCGTCGATCTCCGCAGGAATGGGGTGCAGCCCTGGCGCCAGCCGGCCACGGTTTTTCACCAGGTACTCGCAGGCCAGCGCTTGGTTGGCAAAGCTCATGTCCATGACGCTGGCGGGGTGGCCTTCGGCGGCAGCCAGGTTGATCAGCCGGCCCTCCCCCAGCACGAACACCGATTTGCCCGACTGGAGACGGTATTCTTCCACAAAGGGGCGCACGCTCTGCCGGGAAACCGTCCGCTCTTGCAAGGCCACCAGGTCGATCTCGATGTCGAAGTGGCCGGCGTTACAGACCATCGCCCCATCTTTCATCCGGTCGAAGTGCTCGCCGCGGATAACGTGCTTGTTGCCGGTGACGGTGATGAACAGATCCCCCAGAGGGGCGGCCTCGGCCATGGGCATAACCCGAAAGCCATCCATCACCGCCTCCAGAGCCCGCACCGGGTTGACCTCGGTCACGATGACCTGGGATCCCATGCCGCGGGCCCGCATCGCCACCCCCTTGGCGCACCAGCCGTAGCCGGCCACCACCACTGTTTTTCCGGCCAGGAGAATGTTGGTACAGCGCAGAATGCCGTCCAGGGTGGATTGGCCGGTGCCGTAGCGGTTGTCGAACAGGTGCTTGGTCTCGGCGTCGTTGACGGTCATCACCGGGAAGCTGAGCACCCCCGCCTTGAACATGGCCCGCAGGCGCACCAGGCCGGTGGTAGTCTCTTCCGTGGTGCCGATGATTTCCGACACCTGCTCCTGGCGATGCTGAACCAGCTCCGCCGTCACATCGCCGCCGTCGTCAATGATGAGATGGGGGCGGTGATCCAGGGCGATCTGGACATGGCGGCGGTAGGTCTCTACATCTTCCCCCTTGATGGCAAAGACCGAGATGCCGTAGTCGGCCACCAGGCTGGCGGCCACATCGTCTTGGGTGGAGAGGGGGTTGCTGGCGATGAGGACGCTATCGGCTCCCCCTGCCTGCAAGGCCAAGGCCAGATTGGCCGTCTCGGTGGTGACATGGCAGCAGGCCACCAGGCGCAGACCGGCCAGGGGTTTTTCTTGGGCAAAGCGCTCCCGGATCTGGGCCAGCACCGGCATCTCCCGCGCCGCCCATTGGATCCGTTGCTTGCCCAAGGAGCTGAGGCTGAGGTCTTTAACTTCGTGCTTGGGGAGAGACAGGGTGGCGCTGGTCATCGAGAAGGCTCCAAAAAGGGTCGTCGAAAAAGGATAGAGGTTCAGCCGAGCTACACGGCTAGAGACAGGGAGTTTCAGGCCGTTACAATGTCGGCAAGAGGGATAAACAGATGTCAACAGACCTGAACTATTCTGCCACAAGGGATCCCTTTTCAGCGCTGGGTCTGGACGTGGGCAACCGTCGCATCGGCGTGGCCGGCTCCGACGGGCTGGGGCTGCTGGCTACCGGCCTGGGGGTGATCCGGCGCCGTTCCCTGCCCGAAGACATTGCCCAAGTGCAGGAGTGGATCCGCCGCCGCCGGGCCACCGTGGTGGTGGTCGGGATCCCCCTTTTGGCAGATGGCTCGGTGGGATCCCAGGCCCGCAAGGTGCAGCGGTTTGTACGGGCTCTGCGCGCGACAGTGGATTTGCCAGTGGTTACGGTCAACGAGTACCTAAGCACGGTGCAGGCGGAGTGGGATCTGCGCGAGGCCGGGATCCCGGCCAAGGCCCAGAAGGGTTTGATCGATCAACAGTCGGCGGCAGTGATTCTCCAAACTTGGCTGGACGAGCGACGGGCTTCTTTGTCGGAAGTGCCGGGCTGGCGGGGCTGGGGCAGCAAAGACTACGCTGGAGAGGTCTAGCCGGGCCAGTGCAAGTCAGCTCGAAGCATGAAGCATAAGGTGTGCCATCCCCGGTCGGCCCGCTGGCGTTGGCAGGGCCTATCTTTTAGGTCGGGGCTTGTCGCGCAATTTTGGTAATCTCAAGCTGAGCATCTGAGCATGAATCGCATTTGCATTCTTGGGGGCGGCTTTGGCGGGTTGTACACAGCTTTGGAACTGAGCCGGCAACCCTGGTCAGAGCCACCCCAAATTACCTTGGTCGATCGCCAGGAGCGGTTTGTCTTTGCTCCTTTGCTGTACGAGCTGCTCACCGGAGAAATGGAGGACTGGGAGGTGGCTCCCCGCTTCCAAGATCTGCTGCCCTCGGAGTCGGTGCAATTTCGCCGCGGCTCTGTCCAGGCCATTGACCTTCAAGCCCGCCGAGTGGGTCTGGAAGACGGGCAGAGCCTAGAATACGACGCGCTGGTGCTGGCGCTGGGGGGAGAAACCCCTTTGCAGAGCGTTCCGGGAGCGGCGGAGTTCGCTTTTCCCTTTCGCACCCTGGCCGATGCCCAACGGCTGCGGGCCCACCTGAAAACGTTGGAAGAGCGGGATCCGGCTCAGCCGATAACTCTGGCCATTGCCGGGGCGGGGGCAAGCGGCGTGGAACTGGCCTGCAAATTGGCAGATCGGCTGGGATCGCGGGGACGGATCCGTCTTATTGAGGTGGGATCCCGGATTTTGTCGGGCTTTGCTTCTTCCAGCCGGGAGGCGGCCCAACTGGCGTTGGCCCAACGGCGGGTGCAGGTGGAGTTGCAAACCAAGGTTTTGGGCATCGAGGCTCTGGGCGAGAACGGCGCCCCCCCCTTCCGCCTACAATTGCAGCGGCTGGAGGCCCAGGAGACGGCTACAGATCTTGTGGATGCGGTGCTGTGGACCGTCGGAACCCGACCGGCAGCGGTGATCGCCAACTTGGATCTGCCCAAAAGTGAGCGGGGACGGCTGCAGGTTTTGCCCACCCTGCAAACTCCCCCCTTTCCAGAAGTGTTTGCCCTGGGAGACGTAGCGGCGGTGGTGGATGCCGAAGGCCAGCTGGTGCCCGCCACCGCCCAAGCAGCTTTTCAACAGGCCGGCTATTGCGCTTGGAACCTGTGGGCCTTGCTCACGCAGGAGCGGCCCCTGCTGCCGTTCCGCTACTTCTCTCTGGGGGAAATGCTCAGCTTGGGGACGGATACGGCGGTGCTTTCCGCCCTCGGCGGCCTCACCCTGAGCGGCCCCCTGGGCTATTTGGCCCGACGAGCCATCTACCTGGTGCGTCTACCTACCCTGGAGCACCAGCTCAAGGTGGGATGGAACTGGATCACCCGCCCGCTCTGGCAGGCCCTAGGAGCCCTGTAGCTGGCGGGAGCGCTCGTAGGCTGCCCGCACTGCCCGCATCAAGGCCCCCCGCACCCCCGCCTCTTCCAGGACTTGGATCCCGGCGATGGTCGTTCCCCCTGGGCTGGTCACTTGATCCTTGAGAAGAGCGGGGTGGAGCTTCTCGTGCTGTAAAAGGGCAGCCGTGCCCGCTAAGGTCTGCATCGCCAGTTGGGTGGCGAGGGGACGCGGCAGACCCACCCCCACCCCCCCGTCGATCAGCGCTTCCAGGATCACCGCCAAATACCCCGGCCCCGATCCCGACAGGGCCGTCACCGCATCCATTTGGCTTTCGGCCACCGTCACCACCTGGCCTACAGCCCGAAACAACCTTTCCACCTGCTCCTTCTGATCAGGCGTCACTCCTGGCCCGTAGCAGATAGCCGTGATCCCTGCTCCCACCAGCGCCGGTGTGTTGGGCATGGTGCGCACCACCCTCTGCTGGGGAAAAGCCTGCTGCAACTGCTGCAAAGGGATCCCGGCCATAATCGAGATCACCAACTGCGCGGCGGACGGCTGGCCCATCTCAGCCACCACCTGCGGGAAAACCTGGGGCTTGACGGCCAAAAATACAATCTCAGACTCTCCCGCCTGAGATAGATCCGCCAACAGCCGAATGCCCAGCTCCTGCTGTAGGGTCTTGGCCTTGTCCGGGTCGGGCTCCCGCAAAGCCACCTGAGCTGCAGGATAAAGCCCCGCAGTCACCCAACGCCGCAGCAGGGCGGATCCCATGGCTCCCCCCCCGATCACACTCAGCAGCGGTCGCTCCATACTGGCTAGTGCTGGCCCACCGCCTGCAAATGTTCATAGCTGCTGGGCCAGAGAGGGGCAGGGCTGTGCAAGGGACGCTGCAGCGGCTGCACCCCTTGGCTACTGGGGGTGGAGACCGTCACCGTGCTGGGGGTGAACAAAAAAATATTTTCGCCAATGCGCTCCTGGTGGCCATCGATGGCGTAGGTGCCACCGGCAACAAAATCCACCGAGCGCTGTGCTTCGGCGGGATCCATCAGGGTCAAGTTCATGATCACCGTCTTGCGCTCCCGCAGGTACTGGATGACTTGAGCCATCTCGTCAAAGCTGCGCGGCTCCAGCACCACCACTTCGCTGGTGGGTGGGTTGACGCCCGGTAATCCAATTACGTTGCTCCCCATACTGCCCCCTGCTAAGCGATCCCGATGTTGACTGCGCCGATGGCCCCGCGACTCTTCTCGACCGACAGACCCTTCTCCGGCTTCCACTCCCCGTTGTCGGCGTCCGCGTGGAAGGGTATTGGCTTCCTGCTCTTCAGGAGCCGGTTGGGAACGGCGTCCCTCGTAGATCAGTTGGTAATCATCCTGCCCTTCCATCTCAGGGTACTCTTCCAGGCCGTCCACGGGATCATTCAGGCCCACAAAATCTCTTACCCTGCTCCAGATTCCATTGACATTCATCGTCCACATCCTCACTACAGGTCATGGTTTGCGGCAAGCGCAGGATTCAGGCTCTTGATTGGATCTTGAGTGGCCCAGTCAAGCCAAAGGGCATCTCCAACCTTTATTTTTTTAGTTAAAGTCTTTCAGAAGGCCGAGACAGGGTTTGCTCGAGAAGCTGCCGAGGCAGGTTAAAAAACCCATGGGCCCGACGAGTCGAGTTTACCCAGAAGAAGTGAAGATGTCATCCCACTTGTCCAGCCACTGCTTTGGCCAGAGTCTACTGCGCTCCTTGTCCAGCTTGAACACGTGTTAACGGGAGTGACGCAAATGATTACAAGTTTCCCTAAAATTTCCCCGACAGGGTAAATTTTGGGCGGGATTGCCCTGTTTTTGCCCGATTCAGGCCGAACTCCAGCCCAGAGCGTGCCCTGCAGGGCAACTCCGGAGTTGCGCGGCTTTACACAAAATTTAATCACAATTTAACGGCTTCATAGAGACTCCATCTATCTATTTCCGTTCGGCATCGGCGAACAAAGCGCGCCCCAGCCGAATCAGGTTGGAGCCTGCGGCTACCGCCAGGGGGTAATCGTCGGACATGCCCATGGAGAGGGTGTGCAACTGCAGATGCTCGTAGCCGCTGCGCTGGATGTGATCGGCCAGCTCGGCCAGCTTGCGAAACAGCTCTAGAGCTGCCTCTGAGCTCAAGCCCAAAGGCAAAATGGTCATCAGGCCCACAATTTGCACCTGTAGCAGTTGGTTCAGTTGCGGCAGGCTTTGCAGCAGATCGGGGATGAGCCAGCCGAATTTATTGGGATCCGGGGCCAATTTCACCTGCAAGCAGAGCTTGGGGGTAAGGTGCAGCTCCCAGGCTTTTTGGTTGATCAGCTTGGCCAGGCGCAGGCTATCGACGCTGTCAATCCAGGCAAATTGTCTGAGGGCCGGCTTTACCTTATTGGTCTGCAAATGCCCGATCAAGTGCCAGACAATATCGGTCAGATCCTGCAGTTGCGCCTGTTTGGCGGCTGCCTCTTGCACTCGGCTTTCGCCAAAGTGGCGGATCCCGGCTCGATAGGCGGCGCGGATGTGGTTGACGCTGTAGCCTTTGCTCACCGCCATGATCTCCACATGGCCTGGGATCCGGGCGCGGATGGCCTGAATGCGGCTGTGGATGAGCTCTTCGTCAACGAGGGGCGGCGACGCTTCAAGGGAGCTGGAAGAAGGCGGAGACATGGCTAGGGCCACCTAGGAAGCTAGCAGAAGATCTCGACAGAGAGAGTCCAGTCCTCGTTTTGTCTGGATACTTCGAGATTGGAGCCGGTGCTCCAGCGGCCAGGTGGAAACAGGGGGAACCCAGCCATAGCCCAGTTCTTCTGGAGCCTAGCCCAAGGCCGCCGCCAGGATCTGATAGGCCAGCTTGGCGGCGGTGAAGGCGCTGCGGCGATCGGTTTCCCGTTCCCCGGTGACCGCCAGCTCCACCACATCGGCGCCGACGATTTGCCGCTGCTGCCCCAGGGCCCGGATCAGCTCTACGGTCTCCCACCAGCCCAAGCCGCCGGGTTCGGGGGTGCCCGTGGCCGGCACGACCGCAGGATCCAACCCGTCCACATCCACCGTCAGGTAAACCTGGGATCCCAGCGTGGCGATCACCTCGGGGATCCAGTCCTGGGCTGGCTTGCCGTGCAGGCTGTGGGCAAAGAAGGTGTGCAAGCGGTGCTTGCGAATGGCCTGGCGGTCTTCGGCGCAGAGGGAGCGGATCCCTACTTGGGTGAGGCGGCCGCCCACTTGCTCCACCACACGGGCCATGGCGGAAGCGTGGGAGTAGCGGGATCCCTCGTAGCTGTCTCTCAGGTCGCAGTGGGCATCGATTTGCAGCACGTGCAGTTCTGGGTAGTGGGACAGGTGGGCAGCAATCAAGGGGCCAGTGATGGAGTGCTCCCCGCCAATGGAGAGCAGAAACCGCCCTGGCCTTACCCACTCGGCAGCGCGGCGCTGAATTGCGGCCATGGCCAACTCGTGGGCGTCCAGCCCCTCGAACTCCACTGGCGGCGCCGTCCAGTAGCGGGAGGTCTCTGCGGCAAAGTCGGGGTGGAGGGCCGGCTGGCAGTCTCTCACCTCGTCGTAGATCTCTACATAGGCAGAAGCCTGCAACAGCGCCTGAGGGCCTTTGGCCGTGCCTTTGCCGTAGGAGGTGGTGGCCTCGTAGGGGATAGGCAACACAATGGCTTGGGCCAGCTCCGGATCCGGCTCAGCCAGGCCCAAGAAGGGGAAAGGAGAGCGGTACATGGCAAGAGCAGAAGGGGGGATCCCTATTGTATTGAAAGATCTTGGGATAGCCCGCAAAGATTGGGGTGACCGGCCAAGGGCGGATCCCTTGTAGGATGGCAGCAAACCCTCTAGACTGAGCAAAGGTTGCCCCAGCCGATTTGCTTTCACTCCTCTTGTATCCCGTTTCAACAAGCTAACGAGCCTATGACCACAGCCTCTCAAGCTGCCCTTTTCGACGCCCTTGCCCGGCGCCGTGCCCTCAAGATCATCAGTGGCCTGCAAAACTTCGACCTGCAGTCGGTGCTGAAAGTCACCCGTGCCGCCCAGGAGGGAGGAGCCACTTGGGTGGACATCGCCGCCAGTCCCGAATTGGTGCAGCAGGTGCGCGCCCAGATCGAGCTGCCCATCTGTGTGTCGGCAGTGGAGCCGCAGCAATTGGCTGCCGCTGTGCAGGCGGGGGCCGACATGGCTGAAATCGGCAATTACGACAGCTTCTACCCTTCGGGCCGCATCTTCTCCGCTACGGAAGTTCTAGAGCTCACCCGCCAAACCCGCTCTCTGCTGCCGCGCACGCTTTTGTCGGTAACCGTTCCCCACACGCTGCCTTTGGATCAGCAGGCGGAATTGGCCGAGAAACTGGAAGATCTGGGGGCCGATCTCATCCAAACCGAGGGCAGCACCAGTGCCGAGCCGGTTCACGGGGGATCCCTGGGCTTGATCGAGAAGGCTGCCCCCACCTTGGCCGCCGCCTATGAGATCAGCCGTGTGGTCTCGGTGCCTGTTATCTGCGCTTCCGGCCTCTCAACGGTAACGGTGCGCCTGGCCATCGCTGCCGGTGCCTCAGGTGTGGGGGTGGGCAAAGCTGTCAGCCGGCTCCAGGATGAAGTGGCCATGGTGGCCCAAGTGCGGGCGCTGGTAGAGGCCCTGGGAGACTCTCGGATCCCTGCCTTTGTCTAGGTTGATGCCTGACCGGTGAGAGTTAAACTGCTGGCGCCAGCTTGTGCTGGTGCATTTTTTTATCGCTTCCGTCCGCATCCGTTTCTCGCCGGCAGCCGAGTCATGCTCTGTATAGTTTCCAATCCCTGAGCCCAGACATGGTTGACAATGCGAGGGATCCCTTTTTGAACTGCCCATGAGCTGGCAACGCCCCGATGGCCGCACGGCTGCTCAATTGCGCCCGGTTTCCTTCCAGCGCCGCTTCACCCGCTATGCGCCCGGATCGGTGTTGGTGAAGTTTGGCGATACCCATGTCCTCTGCACCGCCAGTGTGGCGGAAGAAGTTCCCCCTTTTTTGCAGAATACCGGTCAAGGCTGGCTGACGGCGGAGTACCGCATGTTGCCCGGAGCCACCCCACAACGACAGCCACGGGAGATGTTGAAACCATCGGGCCGTACTGCCGAGATCCAACGCCTCATCGGACGCAGCCTGCGCGCCGCTCTGGATCTCCAGAAGCTGGGATCCCGCACCATTACCCTCGATGCCGATGTGTTGCAGGCCGATGGCGGAACTCGCACCGCCGCGATCACGGGGGGCTATGTGGCCCTGCACGACGCCGTCACTTGGCTATGCAAACAGGGGTTGCTGGATCCGGCTCAGGGATCGCCGCTGCGGCAGCAAGTGGCGGCCCTTTCGGTGGGAATTGTGCAGGGGGAAGTCCTCGTAGATTTGTGCTATGAGGAAGACAGCCAAGCCGAGGTAGACATGAACATTGTCATGAACGAGCAGGGATCCTTTATCGAGATTCAGGGCACTGCCGAAGCCGGCTGCTTCAGCCGACCGCAATTGTTG
>NZ_JANSIQ010000031.1:0-42224 GCF_047502685.1 Synechococcus sp. OH20
CTCGCCGTAAAGCGGATGGGGAAACCCCACCCGCCTGCGCGGTGGGGTAGTTCATGAGAGACAGAGGTTGCCGGTGGGATAAACTGAGATGCAGACAGGTGATTTTTGAACCTGACCTCTGCCCTGGTTCTCCCGCTCTGGTGGTTCTGATAAACAAAAACGATGATGTCCTCCCGCTCCTCTTGGGTCCCAGGTGCCGCTGCCGCGGGGAGCGGGCTCTTTGTCTTCGCATTGGTGGTGGGCCTGCTGGATCAGATCCTGCCGACCCTGCCCAAGGTTTCCCTGTCCTTGGCCGGGATCCCTGGCCTGGTAGCGGCAATTGGGGCCTCCTACGGGGTTTGGCGGCTGGTTCAGATGGGTCTGCAGTCGCATTCCTGGCCTGACTTTCGAGCCTCGCTGCTGGCGGCTGTGTCCCCCTTTGATCCTGCCGATCACGGTGGCAGGCCGCGGCGACCCGAGGTGGATCCGCGTCCTCTGCAAGTGGCTGAGGAGATCCGCCAAACCCAGCTCCGCCACCAAAAGATCCTCGACCGCATCAAGCAGCAAGTGAAAGCCGAAATCCAAACCTGCGAACGCGCCCAAGCGCAACTGCGCAGCGAGCAGCAGCGGTGCCGAGTTCTGCAGGCCCAAGCCCAACAGTTGCAACGGCATCTGCAAAATCTCCAAACATCACCCCCGCCCTCTTCCCCAAACTCCAAACCGGCCAAACCCACACCAGGGCGGGAACTGCACCAAAAGCTCCGCCAGCTTCAATCGCAAGTTACCGCCCTAAAAATAGAGCTGGAACGCCAAGGGATCCAACTGCAGCAGTCGGAAGCCGAGCGGGCCCAGCTCCAGCAGCAGCAGCAAAAGCTCAAGCGCCTCCTGCAGCGTACAAAATGCGAGAATCGGCAGTTGCGCTCTCAACATGACCAATGGGCTCGGCAACTGGAGCAAACTCAACAGGAGCTGCAGGTTTTACGGCAGTCCTACCGTGCCTTGCAGGTTCTCCAAGAAATAGGCGCTACCTTAGCCCAGAAGCCACTCCCTGAGATCCCAGAAAAGGAGCCTTCTGGAACCTCCAGCTAGCAGCCTCAACTCACCCGCTTGAGCACGAACACACTCCCCTCGCTGCCCCGACCCATCCGTAAGTCTTCATCCAAATAGGTAATGTCCAGCCAGCCTGTTGGCTCGCGGCGGCGAAGGTCGATCTTCACCGCCGGGATCCGCTCTGGAGCCCGTTCAAGCAAATGGAGAAAACTCTCGATCTCGTAGCTCATCAACGCTTGGGAGCCGAGCACAAAGCGCTCGAAAATGACCCTGACCCGGCGTTCCGACTCCGGGTAGAAGCGGGCTGCCACCGCCAAAACTCCCCGTGGCAGCCAACCGGATCCCTGGATCTCCGCCACGTTGAAGACCCGTCCAGCTTTGGCCCGAATGCACTGGTAGATCTCGCCGGTGGTCAGAAAGGGCAACTTGGCCAGCCGCAGCAGGTCTGTGCTGGTGGTAAATAGGGTGAGCCAGTTCCCCTCCAACTTTTCAGGGGCAGAGGTTGGCCTGGGGGTGGGGTTGAGCACTTCCAGGGCAGCAATGTGAGACAAGATTTGGGCTTTCTGGTCAGGGGAAACCTTCCGGCCTCGGTCGGCCACCTCCAGCAGGCGCAACAGGGCCAGTTTTTGCTCAGCCAAAGACCCAGGCATGGGCTTACCGCAGCAGCACGACCCTATTTTAGGAGTTGGTGGCAGCCGAGTAGGGAAAGGGGGATCCCGGCCCTCAGCCAGTCAGCTCTTCCACCCGCCTGAGCTCTGCCACCTGCTCGTACCCCAGGCCTGCCCGCACCAACAGGGGCTCCGGCCCCGTGAGATCGATGACCGTCGAGACCTGGGCCCGATAGGGAGCCTCGTCATCCAGCACCAGATCCACCTGTTTCTCCAACTGTCGCATTTCTTCGGCGGTAAAGATTCCCCCCTCTTCCCAATCCCCAACAGAGTCAAAACCCACCTCCAAAGAGCCAACGGGATCCCCGCCCAGCTTGGCCGAGGTGGAGACGATGGGGTTGCCTAACTCGGCCAACAGCGCCTGACAGATGGCCGAATCGGGCACGCGGATGCCAGTGGTTTTCCGCTTGGGATCCATGACTAGCTTGGGCACCAGCTTGGTGGCCGGCAACAGAAACGTAAACGGGCCTGGGATCAGCCGCCGCATCAGTCGATAGGCGGGATCGCTCACCTGGGCGTACTGGGCAATTTGGGAAAGCGAAGGGCACAAAAAGGTGAGGGGCTTGTCGTTGGAAAGCCGCTTGAGACGCCTTACCCGCTCTACCGCCTGCTTGTGGGTCACATCGCAGCCAATGGCATAGACCGTATCAGTGGAGTAGAGCATGACCGCCCCTTCCCGAAGAGCGGCTGCAATCCGTTGGATGGAGCGGGCCTGGGGATGCTGCGGATGGAGCTTAAAGTACTCGGCCATTCGGGAGAAAAAAGCAAAATCTCAAGATTCGGGGCAGCTAGGGCTTTCCGCCACTTCCACAACCCCTGCAGAACGGGGAGTGGGCGGCACCGGCAGGGATCCCTGCGGCCAGTCCTTCAGTTGTTGCATCAGGGCTTGGATATGCAGACGTGGCAGGTAGGGCCAGTCGCCCGCCTCCTCTAGATCCTGCAGCACCCGATACAAAGCTTGACGGGTGTTGGGCAAAGCCTCCCGAAAGGCACCCTCCAGGATTGCGCGGTGCATCTCCTCCAGCAGCCGCAGGAGCAGCAACAGCTCCACACACGCTCCTGCCCTCGCCTGGGCTGCCTGTTCAACAGCCAACATGATCTGACGCAAATCCGGTGGCAGATCCTCCGCCGAGATATACATAGCCACTTATCTCTGGAGCTTGGCAAGGCATGGGCTCTCCCATTCTAGGATGCTTCCGCCTCAGGACTGGATGGATTTTGCCCCCACGAGATCCAGCTCCGCAGGGGATCCCCGACCCAGGCACTGCCACACCCGCTGCAAGAGCGGATCCAGCCCCTGCCTGGCAATCGCAGAAATGGCCACCACCGAAGTGCCGGCGGCAGCCGATAGCCTCTGGGTGCGCTCGGCAACCTGCTGAGGATCCAGAACGTCGATCTTGTTCAAAACCAAAATTTGCGGCTTATCGATCAACCCGTGGCCGTAGGCGCGCAGCTCCTGCTGAATGGTCTGATAATCTCTGACGGGATCCGCCGCTGTGCCATCCACCAAATGGATCAGCACCCTGGTGCGCTCCACATGGCGCAAAAACTCGTGGCCCAGCCCCACCCCCAAGTGGGCCCCCTCGATCAGCCCCGGAATATCGGCAAACACCACCCCATCTCCGGAAGGATGAGGCACTACCCCCAAATTGGGCTGCAGGGTGGTGAAGGGGTAGTCGGCAATCTTAGGCCGGGCAGAAGAGACCACCGAAATCAGGGTGGACTTGCCCGCATTGGGCAGGCCGACAATGCCTACCTCGGCAATCAACTTCAGCTCCAGGCGCAGGCGCACCCGCTCTCCCGGTTCGCCCTTGGTAAATCGGCGGGGGGCACGATTGTGGTTGCTTAAAAAATGGGCGTTGCCCAGGCCGCCTCTGCCCCCGCGGGCCACCAACACTCGATCCCCCTCACACACTAGATCCCCCAGCAGCTCGCCGGTTTGAGCGTTGAACACCATCGTGCCACAGGGCACCCGCACCAGCCGATCCGCACCACCAGCCCCGCTGCGATGGTTGGGCCCCCCTTTGGCCCCATGTTCTGCCTTGATCACCGGCTGAAAGCGAAAATCCAGCAAGGTCTGCAGGCCGGGATCTGCCACCAGGATCACCGAGCCGCCCCGCCCACCATTGCCACCGGATGGCCCCCCAGCCGGCACATACTTTTCGCGGCGGAAGGCCACGATGCCATCTCCGCCATTTCCCCCTTGCACTTCAATTTCGGCTTGGTCAATAAAGTGCAATCGTTCTTCTCCCAAATCTTCTATGCTCTAGCTTGGCAAGATCGCCGGGAAACTTGCCACAAAAGACGCCCCGCTGAGCTACTATGGTATTTCCCCAGCCACATCCGCCGCAGGTGGGAAAGTGGGAGAGTAAACATACTCTCATCTGGGGCTTTGCCAAACTCGACTGGCCTTCTACCCATTGATTCCGCGCAACTGATTCTGTTACTGCACCCCTATGAGTCGATTCACCGCTGCCGATGTAGGTTTTACCACTGAAGACTTTGCCGCTCTCCTGGATAAGTATGACTATCACTTTAGCCCCGGTGAAATTGTGGCGGGTACGGTCTTCTCGGTGGAGCCGCGCGGTGCTTTGATCGATATCGGGGCCAAAACGGCTGCCTTTCTGCCGCTCCAGGAGATGTCGATTAGCCGCCTGGAAGATCCACACGAGATGCTGCAGCCCGGAGAAACCCGCGAATTTTTTATCCTCACCGAAGAGAACGAGGAGGGGCAACTGACCCTCTCTATCCGCCGCATCGAGTACATGCGGGCCTGGGAACGGGTACGACAGCTCCAGAAAGAAGATGCCACCGTCCGCTCAACCATTTTTGCCACCAACCGAGGTGGGGCTCTGGTGCGGATCGAAGGGCTGCGGGGCTTTATTCCCGGATCCCACATCAGCACCCGCAAGCCGAAAGAAGAGCTGGTGGGTGAAGAGCTGCCCCTGAAGTTTCTGGAGGTAGACGAAGACCGCAACCGTTTGGTGCTGAGCCATCGCCGCGCCTTGGTGGAGCGGAAGATGAACAAGCTGGAAGTGGGCGAGGTGGTAGTCGGCACGGTGCGAGGCATCAAGCCCTACGGCGCCTTTATCGATATTGGCGGCGTCTCCGGCCTGCTGCACATTTCCGAGATCTCCCACGATCATGTCGACACGCCCCACAGTGTCTTCAACGTCAACGACGAAGTGAAGGTGATGATCATCGATCTGGATGCGGAGCGGGGGCGGATCTCGCTGTCCACCAAGCAACTGGAGCCCAATCCCGGCGACATGATTCGGGATCCCAAGCTGGTGTACGAGAAAGCCGAGGAAATGGCAGCCAAGTACCGCGAGCAAATGCTGGCTGCCAAGCAAGGACAGGCGGAGAAAGCCCCAGCGGAAGTGGCGGAGGAAGAGCTGGAATACGCAGCGACGGCTGTGGAATAAGGTGGTTTCGGGATCAAGGGCTGGTGGGCAACGGTGAAGCTGGATGCTGGGAAGCAAAGCACTGCTTCATTTCCTGTAGCACCTGGGCATCTTGAGAAGCTGTCCTGGCACCCGCTTGGGCAGCCCAGCACTTGAGGCTTTCGATCTGGTCGCGGGCGATGGCGGCCAGGGGTACAGTTTCCCGGATGGACTGCAGGATGTCTTCTTGGGTGAAATCGCGCCGAGCGCCGCTGCCGCCGCCCCCAAAGGCGTTGTACATCGCATCCACGATCGCCTGCTCGATCTCGGCGCCGCTGAAGTCTTGAGCGGCTGCCGCCAGGGCATCCAGGTCGAACTCCCGCAGGCGGCTGGGGCGCAGCCGCTGCAGGTGCACCCGGAAGATCTCCTTGCGCTCGGCTTGGGTGGGCAGGTTGAGGAAAAAGATCTCGTCAAAGCGGCCCTTGCGCAACAGCTCCGGCGGCAGCAGGGGCACGTTGTTGGCGGTGGCCACGATGAAGACCGGGCTGGTTTTCTCCTGCATCCAGGTAATCAGGCTGCCAAACACCCGGCGGCTGGTGCCCGAATCCCCGTCGGCGCTGCTGGTGATGTTGCCAAAGGCCTTGTCAATTTCGTCGATCCAGAGCACACAGGGGGCCATGGCTTCTGACAGTTGGATCATCTGCCGCACGCGGCTTTCTGATTCCCCCACAATGCCGGCAAAGAGCCGCCCGGCATCCAATCTCAGCAGGGGCAGCCGCCACTCGTTGGCGATGGTTTTGGCGGAGAGGGACTTGCCGGTGCCCTGGATCCCCACCAGCAGCACGCCCTTGGGGTTGGGCAGGCCGTAGCGCCGCGCCTCTTCGGTAAAGGCTTCCTGGCGCACCCGCACCCAGGCCTTGAGGTTGTCCAGCCCGCCCACGCTTTTCAGGGTCTCGCGGGCGGTGAAAAACTCCAGGATGCCCGTCTGGCGGATGGCCTGTTTTTTCTCCTCCAACACCAGGTCGATGTCGGCCTCGTTCACCTCCTGCTTGGCGGCCAAGGCGCGGGCCAAGACGCGGCGGATGCGCTCCCGGCTCAGCCCCTGACAGGCTTTGACCAGTTGCTCGCGGGCCAGGGGGCTGAGCTTGAGTTTTTCCGGGGCCACGTAGAGCTGGATGAGGCGGCTGATCTCTTCGCTGTTGGGCAGAGGAATATCGACGACGGTGATCTCCTCGGCCAGGTCGCTGGGCACCTCCAGAGTGTGGCTGAGCAGGATCAGCATTTTGCGGGTGCGCTTGAGCTCGCGGCTGAGGTTTTTCAGCTCCCGCAGGATGGGGGCATTTTTGTCGCTGCTGGCGTTGCGCAGCACAAAGTGCAGATCCCGCAGCACAAACAGGGTGTCTTCCTGGGGGGCCGAGCGCCACACCCGCCCTAGAGCGGCCATGATGGAGCCACGGTCTTCGCCGGTATCTTGCCAGCCCCGCACCACGTCCCAGAACAGCAGCCGCCGCGGCGGATCGGTTCTCTTGGCTACTTGCACGAGCACGGCGTCCGCCGGCTCCTCTTCGGGGGAAACCAGGTAGAGCAGGGGGTAGCGGGCCCGGATCATCAAGTCCAGCTCCCGCACCAGCTCCCCTTGCACTTCGGTGGCAATCCCGCTCAAGCCGGGATCCCCGCTGCTTTGCCGATCGCGATCGGGGAGCTCTTTGAGATCTTTTGCGGCCTCTGCCATCGGGAGTTAGAAGGGTCTTGAGAAGATTCGGGGTCTATCTTCAGGATAGAGCAGGGATCCCTTGCAGTTCGGCCAACATGGCGCGGGCGGTCTGGGTGGGATCCGCCGCTTCCATCAGGGCCCGCACCACGGCTACGCGGCTGGCGCCTGCCCGCAGCACCTCCGGCAGGTTGTGGGGATCGATGCCGCCGATGGCAAACCAGGGCAGATGGGCCTTTTCGGCGGCCAGGCGCACGTACTCCAAGCCGGCAGGGGGTTTTTCCGCTTTGGTGGGAGTGGCATAGACGGGGCCGACGCCGATATAGTCCACGCCGCTATTGAGGGCTTGGGCCAGCTCTTCAGCGTTGGTGGTCGACAGGCCAATCAGCCGCTGCGCTCCCAGCAGTTGCCGGGCTTGGGCAACCGGCAGATCCGTCTGCCCCAGATGTACCCCATCCGCTTGGCTGACCAAAGCCAAGTCCACCCGGTCGTTGACGATCATCAACGCCTGATAGCGGTCGCACAGTTGCCGCAACTGCCTGAGATCCCAGAGCATCTCTCTGTCGGGAAGGTTTTTGCGGCGGTACTGCACCAGTGTTACCCCCCCGCGTAGGGACTTTTCCACCACTTCCAGCCAGTGGGGCACCGGGCTGGTAACCAAATAAAGATGGGCTGCCAGGAGACGCTGCCGCAGGGATCCCCCCAGCAGCTCACTTTCCAGAACATAGAGCCGATAGCGCATGTCTTTGGCCAGCTTGGCCAGGCCGGGCGCTACCCAATGACTGGACTCGGCCAACTTGCCGTATTCTTCCAGCACCCGCAGCGCTTCTTGCACACGGCTGCAATTGGCCTGCAACAGGTGGCCGAGATCCCGCCGTTGCTCCTCTTGCGGGTGGGAGATCTGGGTGCCTGGGTCGGCAGGGGTATCGCGGGCCAGCCGCAGCGGGTCGCTGTGCCAGCGGGCCAGGGCTTGGCGCATGGCCTTGCATTCCGCAGAGAGCTTTTCCTCTTCCAGGCCGAAACGAAACCACTCCTCCAGCACCCGTAGCCCTTCGCGAGCGCGGTCGAGGTTGGCATCCAGAATACGGGCGACGGCCTGCGGTTTCATGTTCCCTGCACGCGGGAAGAAGAGGGAAGTTTAAGAGAATCTTGATCTCTACTGTAAATCGGAATGGTTTTTCCGCAGCTGTTCTTGGCTTTCGGCAGAAAGGGGTTGATGCCACAAGGCGTTGAGAAAAGCTTGCTGCAGCGTGTGGCCCCAGGCAAACTCCCGCGGGCCGGCCCCTTCCGGCAGGTAGGCCCAAGCGTAGCACTCACAGGCGGGAAAATAACGGATCTCCCACCAAGTTCCGCCTACGGGCACATCTTTCACTGCCCGTAAGAAAGGGCCACGATGGCGGGTGAGGCGCTCTTCTACGAAATAGGGGCCTTCGAGCTGGAGGGCCTCTACTGCCGCAATGAACTCGGCTCGTTGTCGCTCATTTCGCATCATCTCCCGGCTTCCCCTCTCGGATTGGCTCTATTGTAGGAGGAGATTTCTGGAGGATCCCGCTTGATTCAGCCCAGACCGGGAACCCAATTGCGCCTGGCGCCGCCGGTGCTGTGTCTGAGCAATGGACACGGGGAAGATGAGGTGGGCAGCCGCCTTGCCCTGGCCCTGATCCAACTGGGGATCCCGGTGCAAGCCCTGCCAATTGTGGGAGAAGGGACAGCCTACCAACGCCAAGGGATCCCCCTTCTGCCCGTTGCTCAAGTGATGCCGTCGGGGGGGTTTATCTATCAAGATTGGCGGCAGTTGTGGCGGGATCTGCGGGCCGGCCTGTTGGGGCTGACGGGGCGGCAACTGGCTCTGGTGCGGCGGGCGGCGGCTCAGATGAAGCTGGTGCTGGCGGTGGGAGACATTGTGCCCCTGGCGATGGCCTGGTGGAGCGGGATCCCCTATGTTTTCGTGGGCACGGCCAAGTCGGATTATTACTGGCGGGACGAACGGGGGCCGTACCGCCGCGCTTGGATGGGGCAGCCGGTTTCCGATTACCTGCCCTGGGAACGCTGGCTGATGGCCCACCGGCGCTGCCTGGGTTCTTTTTTGCGGGATGAGCTGACGGCAACCGCTTTGCAAAAACGGGGCCTGAGGGCCTTCTACCTGGGCAACCCGATGATGGACGGCCTGGAGCCGCGCGGGGCATTACCTTTAGATCCGCACCGACCGGCCTTGCTGCTCTTGCCGGGATCCCGTCCGCCGGAAGCCTACCGCAACTGGGCCCTGATGATGCAGGTGGTGGAGCGGATCCCAAGGGAGGTTCAAGTTTATGCTGCCCTCAGCCCCAACCTGGAACCAGACCAGCTTCAGGCTCGGATCCCACCTCAGCGCAGCGATGTACTTCTGGTTTGGGGGAACTTCGGCGCCTGTGCCCACCGGGCCACGGTGGTGCTGGCCATGGCGGGAACGGCCACCGAGCAATGTGTGGGCTTGGGAAAGCCGGTGGTCACTTTGCCGGGCGGGGGGCCACAGTTTACGCTCCGCTTTGCCGAAGCCCAAACCCGTCTGCTGGGATCCGCCGTCCACTTGACCTCGGTGGAGCAGGCCCCCGCTGTGGTTAGCCGGATTCTGGAGCGTCTGGCCGTCGATCCCAACTACACGGCTGAGTTGCAGGCCCACGGACGCCGCCGCATGGGATCTCCAGGCGCTGCCCGGCGGATTGCCGCCCAGGTTCGAGATTGGCTCAAGCCACCCGACCCGGTTTTGGAACCGTCCGAGCCGGGTATATAGTGATCTCAAATCCTTAACCAGAGAACGAGTTAAAAATCCTGACTGATCTCCGTTGGTTTTCTGTTCGTTGTCATTGTTCAATTTATTGGGTAATGTCAAACCTTTTGGGGTTGGAGAGCAGTTGGTGGATCCCTTGCTACGGGTGGGCGGGAACGGCGCTGGCTCTCCCTTGGGCCAGTGGCTGGATCAAGCGCAGTGGCCCGCGCCCGGCAGCTTACCTCAATATCCTACTGACCTTTGTGGCCCTTGCTCATGGCCTTTGGCTGTTGCGGCAGGTTTGGGGTCGGGATCCCCAGATCCTGAACTACCTCTGGTTTCGGGTGGCCGATCTGGATTTGACCCTGTCTTTGGAGGTTTCGTCTCTGACGCTGGGAACCGTTGTCTGGTTCAGCGGCTTGAGCCTGCTGGCCCAGATCTATGCCTTGGGGTATTTGGATAAGGACTGGGGCCTGGGTCGCTTTGCCGCCCTGATGGGCTTTTTCGAGGGCGGGATGACGGGGATCGCCCTCAGCGATTCCCTGTTTTTCAGCTACGCGCTGCTGGAGATGCTGACGCTTTCCACCTATCTGTTGGTGGGCTTCTGGTACGCCCAGCCGCTGGTGGTCACTGCAGCGCGGGATGCTTTTCTCACCAAACGGGTGGGAGACCTGTTGCTGTTGATGGGGGTGGTGGCGGTCTCCAATTTCTCCGGCTCTTTGACCTTTTCCGGCCTGCGAGATTGGGCGGCTACGACCAGCTTGGATCCGACTTGGGCGGCCTTGATGGGGTTGGCTTTGATTGCAGGGCCGCTGGGCAAGTGCGCCCAGTTCCCGCTCCACCTGTGGCTGGATGAGGCCATGGAGGGGCCCAACCCGGCTTCGATCCTGCGCAACTCGGCGGTGGTAGCCTGCGGCGCTTTTGTCTTGATCAAGCTGCAGCCCCTTTTGGCTCTCTCTCCCCTCACCGATGGGGTGCTGGTGGCCATCGGCACGATTACGGCTATAGGGGGATCCCTAGTGGCCTTGGCGCAAATCGACCTCAAGCGCACCTTCTCCTACTCCACCAGTGTCTACCTAGGCTTGGTGTTTGTGGCGGTGGGGACGGGGCAGCCGGATTTGGCCCTGGAGCTGCTGCTCATGCACGGCCTGGCCAAGGCGCTGCTGTTTATGGGGGTGGGATCCCTCATCTACACCACTGCTACCCAGGATCTGACGGAGCTGGGGGGCCTAGGGAGCCGCATGCCGGCTACCCTGGCCGCCTTTGCCGTGGGATCCCTGGGGATGGTGGCCCCACTGGGGTGCTTTTGGACTCTCATTCGCCTGGCGCTGGTGTACAGCGAGCCGGCCCTGGTGGGGGTGTTGCTGCTGGTTAACGGGCTGACGGCTTTGAATCTGGCGCGGGTTTTTGGTCTGGTCTTTTTGGGATCCCCGCAGCCCAAGACGCGCCGCGCGCCTGAGGTGGGCTGGCTGATGGCCCTGCCCATGGTTATCCTGACGGTGCAGAACTTGCTCATGCCCTGGCTCTTCTGGCGCTGGGGGCTTTATCCCGCTTGGATCCCGGAGCTGCAGCAGATGGCTGTCTTGCTGGGGACCGCAGGGTTGCTGGGAGCCAGTGTTGGTGCCTGGCTGTACTGGGGAGGCCGGCGGCGGCTGCGCCTGCCCTGGCCGGAGCTGCAGGATCTCTTGGCCCAGGATTTCTACACCGGGCAGCTCTACCAGGCGCTGCTGGTGCAGCCGGTCAGCGCCCTCTCCCGCGGACTGGAATGGCTGGATCGCAACGGGGTGGATGGCCTGGTGAACGGGGTGAGCCTGGCTTTTTGGTTTAGCGGCGAAGCCCTCAAGTACACCCTGTCGGGGCGGATGCAGCTCTACGTGCTGCTCATTGTCATTGGGGTCGTGGTGGTTACCGCTTGGCTGCTGCGTTCGCCCCATTTGGGATTGGCCTATTGAGTGGGAGGAAGCGATGCTCAGCCTTTTGGTCGGGATCCCGTTGTTGGGCAGCATCTTGGTGGGGCTGATCCCCGAGCGAGCGGGGAAGGGCCTGCACCGGACTTTGGCTTTGGGGTTTGGCCTGGCTTTGTTGGGGCTGGGCTTGGGATTGCTGCTGCTTTTGGATCCTCAAGAGCAAGGGATCCAGATGGCCGAACGAGTGGCCTGGATCCCGCAGTTGGGCTTGGTTTATGAGCTGGGGGTGGACGGGATCTCCCTGCCGCTAGTGGTGATGACTGGCTTGCTGGTGTTGATTGCCCTTTGGGCCAGCGGCCAGGTGGAGCGGCCTCGCCTCTACTACAGCTTGGTGTTGCTGCTGGCAGCCGCCATTGCGGGGGCTTTTCTGGCCCAGAACTTGCTGCTATTCTTCCTGTTCTACGAAGTTGAGCTGATCCCGCTTTATCTGCTGATTGCCATCTGGGGCGGGCCGCGGCGCACCTATGCTGCCACCAAGTTTTTGGTCTACACCGCTGTCTCTGGTATTCTGCTGCTGATTGGCTTTTTCGGCCTCAGTTGGCTGAGCGAGGTTCACAGCTTTAGTTACACCGTTCTGCAGGCCCACCCCTTGCCCCTGCTGCAGCAGCTTTTGTTGCTTGTTCCCATCCTGCTGGGGCTGGCCATCAAGATCCCCTTGGTGCCCTTCCACACCTGGCTGCCGGATGCCCACGTGGAGGCTTCCACCCCCATTTCGGTGCTCTTGGCGGGGCTCTTGCTCAAGTTGGGCACCTATGGCCTGGTGCGTTTTGGCCTACAGCTTTTGCCGGCTGCCTGGGAGCAAGCCGGGCCCTGGCTGGCCAGTTGGGCGGTGGCCAATGTGCTGTATGGATCCCTGAACGCCTTGGTGCAGCAAGATATGAAAAAGCTGGTGGCCTACAGCTCCATTGCCCATATGGGCTACATTCTCCTGGCCACGGCGGCGGCCACCCCCCTCTCCTTGGTGGGATCCCTATTCCAGATGGTGAGCCACGGCCTGATTTCCTCGCTGCTGTTTCTGCTGGTGGGTGCCGTCTACGCCAATACCGGCACGCGGGATCTCAGGTTGCTGCGGGGATTGCTCAACCCGGAGCGGGGCTTGCCGCTTATTGGCAGCTTGACGGTGTTGGGGGTGATGGCCAGCGGCGGCACGCCCGGCCTGGTGGGCTTTATTGCCGAGTTCACCCTCTTTCGGGGCAGCTTTCCCGTCTTCCCCCTGCAGACGCTGCTGTGCATGGTGGGGACAGGATTGACGGCGGCCTACTTTCTGCTAATGGTGAACCGTGTCTTTTTCGGGCGCCTCTCGGAAGTGGCCATTGCCATGCAACGACATGCCGCCGGAGAACGCCTGCCTGCTGTAGTTCTAGCAGTGCTGGTGGTGTGGCTCGGCCTCCAGCCTGCCTGGGCAACCCATTGGGTGGAGTCCACCGCCGCTCACTGGGCCAGGCCGGTGGTCCTCAATCTTGCTGAAGCAGGCAGGCCGATCACTGCTTTCGGGCCTGGGTCATCTTCGTTGTGACGATTTGGTGAGATCAACTGGGTTTTTGTTGTTGTCTCAACCGCTGCTTCTCCCATGACTGCTACCCTGGTTCCCGCTCCTTCCTGTTTCTTTCTGGCCGGCTTAGATCCTCTAGAGCAATGGCGACTGGCTCCTATTGTCCAACGCCTAGAGGCAGGGGGAGCCCTTGTGCCGGATTCCCCCAGCAACCGGCTGGAGGTGATCGGCATCCTCCATAGCTACGGCCGGGTGCTGGATGCCTACTCCCAGAATTTAATCTTCATTGCCGACCACCAATTTTTGGAGCTGTTCCCCGCTTTTAAGTACTTTAACGGCGAAATTACGCCGGGCAAATGGCTGCGCTACCTCTGGCACGATCGCATCAACTACGAGTTTGCCGAATACTGCATGAAAGCCATGCTCTGGCATGGGGGAGGCGGTCTGGATCGCTATCTGGATACTCCCGAATTTGTCGAGCGAGCCAAGGTGGCCATTCGGGCCAAGTTCCGCTTCAACCCCCTTCTGCAGGGCCTTAACTTCCTCTGCCCCGACTTTGCGCTGGAACAGGTGCGCATGCTGGCCATGTACAGCGGCCTGGGCCAGTTTTGGCGGGTGATGAGCGATCTCTTCCTGACCCTGGCCAAGCGCCACGAGAGCGAACCCCAGCTCACCCTTGCCGACGTGGTGGCCCACATCCAGCAGGGGTTGGTGGCAGCCGCCAACAAGCCCATCACCTACGCTCCCTGCATCTGGGGCCACCGCTACGAGATCATCCCCCTGTCGGCGGGGCTGACCTTCCTGCCCGACACGGCCCTGCCCTACGTGGAAGCCGTGTTTTTCCGCTCTTTCCCCTTCATGGGCACAGTCTCCTACAACGCCCAGGCGCACCAGATCCCGGTCGAGCAGGCGGACTTCGCCTATGGAGCCCTCTATGCCGATCCGCTGCCGGTGGGGAGCGCCGGGATCCCACCCACCCTCTTGATGCAGGATATGATGCGCCACCTGCCTGAGTCTTTGCGGGAGCACTACCGCCGCCAGCCGCGCGGGGAAGATGACCTCAGGGTGAAAATCTGCCTCAGCTTCCAAAAGGCCATGTTCTGCGTTACCACTGCCGCCCTGCGGGCCCTTGCCCCCTTTCCTCTGGAAACCCAGGATCCAGAGCAGCAGTCGGCTAACCGCGAGTTCCTTGCCCCTTGGCTGCAACGCCTGCTGGGATCCCGTCTGTTAAGTGTGCAAGACTAATGTTGGTTCTGTCGTTTTTCCAGGGACGCTTGGAGCGATATCTGGCTCGCCAGAAGAGCAGGGGCTGCTTTGTAACATCCTACGTCTGTAGCTCCCACGCAGCGGTGGCTAGGGGATCCCATTTTCGGATACAATGTCTTGTCTGATTGAGGAGTAGGGTGGCGTAGCCAAGTGGTAAGGCAGAGGTCTGCAAAACCTCTATGCGCCAGTTCGAATCTGGCCGCCACCTCTCAAACCTGACCTCCCTGGCGGGACACGCATGAAAGACAAGTTGATGTTAATGATCCCCGGCCCCACTCCCGTTCCCGAGAGTGCGCTGCTGGCCATGGCGCGGGGGCCTATCGAGCACCGCAGCAAAGAGTTCACCGCCATTCTGGAAGAGGTGACGGAGGGGCTGCGTTGGCTGCACCAGACTACTTCCGATGTGTTTGTCTTTGCCTCCAGCGGCACCGGGGCCATGGAAGCCGGGATCCTCAACACCCTCAGCCCAGGGGAACGGGTTTTGGTGGGGGTCAACGGCAAGTTTGGCGAGCGCTGGGCCGAGATGTCGGAGCAATTTGGCCTGCAGTGCGAGCGGATAGAAACCCCCTGGGGCGTGCCCTATCCCGTCGAGGTCTTCCAAGAAAAGCTGGCCGCCGACCGGGAGAAGACCATCAAGGCGGTCATTCTCACCCATTCGGAAACCTCTAGCGGCGTGGCCAACGACGTGCAGGCCATTGCGGCTGCCGCCCGCGAGCATGGGGAAGCGCTGGTAATTGTGGATGCGGTCACCAGTTTGGGGGCGATGCCAGTGCCCATGGACGAGTGGGGCTTGGATGTGGTGGCCTCTGGATCCCAGAAGGGCTACATGATCCCGCCGGGGCTGGGGTTTGTGGCCGTCAGCCCGCGGGCCATGGCTGCTGCCGAGCGCTCTCGCTTTCCCAAGTACTACTGGAGCTTCAAGCTGGCCCAAAAAGCCCTGCGCCAGGGCACCACTCCCTTTACCCCGGCAGTAAATCTGTTTTACGCCTTGCAAGTTACCCTGCGCTTGATGCGGGCGGAAGGGTTGGAGGCCATCTACCGCCGCCACGACCGCTTGGCCCAGGCCACCCGCGCCGGTGTCAAGGCGCTGGGGCTGAAGCTTTTGGTGAACCCAGAGTCGGCGGCCAGCCCCTCGGTAACAGCCGTGCTGGCTCCCGAAGGGATCAACGCCGACACTATCCGCAGCACCCTGAAGAAGCATTTCGACATTGCCCTTGCCGCCGGCCAAGACCACCTCAAGGGCAAGATCTTTCGCATCGGCCACCTGGGCTTTGTGAGCGACCGAGACATTCTCACCACGCTGGCTGCTCTCGAGTCAACCCTGCACACACTGGGCTACAGCGACTTCTCTCCTGGAGCAGCCCTCAAGGCTGCTGAAGAGATCTTGACCAACCCTTAGGGATCCCTGGCCACTACTGTAGTTCTCCACACCTGGCACCCCTCCTGCACCCCGGCTAGAATGGGTGGACATCCTTAACAAAACATAAAACTTCGGAGCTTAGCTTCTCTGGAGCAGCGCCTGTTGGGGAGGCAAGGGTAGCCATGCTGGTTGGTTTGCAATGGGATCCCTGTAGAGTGGCTTCTGCGGTGGAGCTGCGGCGGGTGCTGCAAGGGATCGGCCCTCTTTCTTGTCCCTTGCAGTACAACTTTCATCTGCACACCTGCTGCTCCGATGGGCGCATGGATCCGGCAGACTTGGCAGAGCAGGCGCGCCGGCACGGCCTCAAGGGCCTGGCCATCACCGATCACCACACCCTGAAGGGCTACGAACAGGCCCGCGCCCACCTGGATCGCGCCGAGGATCCCATTCTGTGGCCGGGGATCGAGATTACAGCCAACCTGCTGGGCTGCGAGGTGCATATTCTCGGCTACGGGTTTGATCCTGCCGACCCTGTTTTGGATCCCTTTATCCAAGGGGAGCAAGTTCCCGGCCTGGCCGCTGCTGAGGCCATTGGGGCTATTCAAGCGGCTGGGGGCCTGGCAGTGCTGGCCCATCCTTTTCGCTACGGGTTGCCTGCGGAGGAGCTGGTTCCGGCAGCCGTGGAGCTAGGATTGGATGGCCTTGAGGTCTACTACGCCTACAAAAACCCGGAGATCTGGATCCCCTGCCCCGAAGTGACGGGGAAGGCCGAAGAGTTGGCCGAGACCTACGGACTTTTGAAAACCTGCGGCACCGACTCCCACGGCCCCAGCATCCTCAGGCGAATCTAGCTAGGCTATCCCTGATGAGAAACCCTCTAGAGACGGGGATAGAGCAACTGGCCCAGGCGGCGCAACTGCTCGGCCGTGCCCATACACAGCAATAGATCCCCCGGCTGCAGCAGGGTGTCTCCACTGGGGCCACCGATTAGCTGGCCATCTGCCCGCCGAATCGCCACCACCAAAGCGCCGGATCGGGCTCGCAAATTGGCTTTCCCCAAGGTTTGGCCGACATAGGGGCATTCTTGGGCCGCCAGTTCGTACTCCTCCAGGTAAAAAGTGCGATCCCGACCCGACACGATCCCATCGACAAAGTCCACCACGCGGGGGCGCAAGGCAGCCGCCGCCATCCGCTTGCCGCCTGTGATATAGGGAGAAATGGCGTGGGCAACCCCGGCTCGCTGCAGCTTTTGCAAAGCCTCTTCCGTGTTGGCGCGGGCAATGGTGCGGATGCGAGGGTTCAAGGTGCGGGCCGACAGCACCACATAGAGGTTTTCGGCATCGCTGGAGAGGGCGGCGATCAACCCCTCGGCCTGCTGCACCCGCGCTGCCAGCAAGGTGGCATCCAGGGTGCTGTCCCCCTGGAGAGCGATATATCCCAGCTCTTGCGCCACCTGAATTGCCTCGGCAGATTGATCGATCACCAAAAACGGCACTCCCTCTGCCTGAAACTCTTGCGCCACCTGCCGCCCAATGCGTCCAAAACCGCAAACGATGTAGTGGTTGTTCAGCGCTTCCATCTGTTTCTTCCACTTCCGCTGCCGGATCCCTTCCTGAAAATGCCCTTGGATGAGGGCCTCCGTAAAGCGATTCACCATGAACCCAATGCTCAGAACCCCCATCAGGATCAAGGCCACCGTGAACAAACGCCCCCGCTCCCCCAGCGGCCTCACCTCCATGAAGCCCACCGAGGTCAAGGTGATAACGGTCATGTAAAAAGCTTCCACCCAAGGCCACTGCTCCACCCCGTGGTACCAGAGGGTGCCGATCAGGACAACGCCCAGCAGCGCCCCTACCCCCAATCCCAGATCGCGACGGATGCCGGGATCCCCTTTGGCAGCCCGAAAGATACGAGAGGAAGCCATAGAGCCTAGCCAGATCTGGCCAAGGAAGAGGAAGCAGAAACTAAAATGGGAAGAAAGTCAGTTGCTGACTCGGTAGCGAGTGGAGTGCCGATGCCTGAGTACATCAAGGTGGAATATCGGATCGACAAAAACGGACAGGTTACCGAGACCGTACTGAACGGATCTGGCTCCAGTTGTACTCTAGCCACGGCAGAGCTAGAAGCAGCCCTTGGAACTGTGCAAGAACGAAAGCTGTTGCCGGAGTTTCATCAGCCAGCAGAAGCCGAGATAGAATCGCAAGTCTCTTTACCGCAAACCTGCTGACTCCGTCTCCTTGCCCCCAGTTTTCCCCTATCTACCTGCCTACTTTCGCTTCTTGCCCCCCCTGCCAGCAGCGCCGCTGGAGCGCGCCGCCCCAACTGCCGACTGAAACAGCCAAACCGCCAACGGAGCAGCAACAACCAAGATGATACTGGTGGGGCCGACGCCAAAATCCGGCTCGCCAGAAGCCAGCTCGAAAATCGAGCCAACAGCAGCAATGGCGCTGAGGCAGGAAACGGCCAAGAGCAGGTAACCTTTAACGCTGGTGGTCATACAGAACTCGTTTGTGGACTATTTTTGTGGACTGTAGCTGCGCAGCAGCAAGGCAAGCCGGTCGAATGCGTGTCCATTCGCCAAAAAGCCCTCCCACTCCTGAGAGAGCTGTCTTTACATGCTAAAAGCAGGGATCCCTGGCCAGCAAGGCCAAATCAAAATGCGGATCCCTGAGGCTTCTGGGGGCTAGGGTGCCGATCTAGCCGTTTACGATGATCTTGCCGACCATTCCGGCCCCACGGTGGGGCGTGCAGTAGTAGGTGTACTCACCCGGAGGGACATCCACAAAGGCCGATTCTACTGCTTGGTTGGGAGCGGTGAGCAGGGCTTTGTGGGAGAGCTTGGCCGCCAAAGCGGCATCCCCACCGGGCACCTTGTCAAAGACGACGTTGTGGGGATAGACCTTGTTGTTCACCCACCGAACGGTATCCCCTTGGTTGATGGTCAGAGAGGGCGGATCGTAGACCAACTGGGCTTTGTCGGATCCCATCTTGACGGTGTAGGTTTCGGCAGCCGCAGGGCTGGACAAGAACGCTACAGCCACCACCCCAACCACAAGGCTGAGCAGGATGAGCTGCAAACGCTTCACCAGGTTGAAAACTAGAAACATGGATTCCTCTCAAAACGTGACAGCAGTTATCCCAAACTCTGCAGTTTAGTTGCCACTTTCCAAGTTTTGACGTACCTACCCCAACTCTAGCTTGCTTCCGCAAGCGACAGCCGGAGGACTCTTGGAGCTTCAGCGACCGTCGCTGGCAAGCCAGCCCTACACGATCTCCACATCTATCTTGGAGTTGGGCGTTCGGCTTTGCTGGCGCGCGGCGCTTTGCCTCACCGCGACTTTGGGTTGGAAAGCTGGAAACTTAGCTTTTGTTTCCAACTTTAGTTTGGCACAAAGCCGCTATGAACGGTGGGGTTTTAGACCCAGGTTCTTTGATAACTAGGCTCATCGCAAAGTAGAGCATGCCCAACCGGGGGGCAGCAACGTTACCTCCTTGACAGGGAGCGGCAGCAGACCGAACCCGTGAACAGCACAACCCTTCCACAGGTGGATGCCGCGTTGGGTCAGTTGCTTTCCCCGCCGGCGTGGGTTGGGTGCAGGTTCAACAAACGGTTGTTGGGCCGGGGACATCGTGGCCCTGGCTGGCACGGGCGGCGGCTCAAATGGTGGGATTGGGCGGGTTGGGAAGTGCCCCAAGATCTGGGGAAGGGAAACTCCAGATCCCATCTTTAGGCCCCGCAAAGAGCAAGTTTTCCAGGTTGCGCTCACGCCTACTCGAAAACCCTTGGAGATAGAGATTCTTTCTCCGTGGGATCCCTGAAAGCCCAAGGCTACTTTGCTCGATGCAATCAGTGGGGCTGCCGATGCAAAAGAAGGCCAGACCGTCATAGCCTTAAAGAGCAGGTTGTTGAATACTGCTGGTTATATCCCTTCGATATCCTTTGCTGGCCCTCTTAAGATCATCTGAAAGCAGTCGGTTACTGAGTCCTCACCCAATCGCGAGCTTATTAAGATGAATGTACAGCGTTCACCCATAGTTAGCTCAGCCAAGAGCCACCTTATAAAAAGCCTAGAATCGACCGAGCAGCGGCTTAACATTCAAATCTTGGCTCGCTGTATCGGCACTGCCTTGAACCTGGGCGCTCCCCTTAGGGTTGAGGTGCACTACACTCCACAAGCACATGAATAAGCTCTGAATAAGTTTTGCTCAACCCAGTTGTTTCTCTGCTTTGTTGGCTTGCTGAGGGTGGCTTGGCGGGGAAACTCAAACTGCTCGGAGTGGCCACTTGGCCGAGAAAACCGTCTGCCCAGGCAAGCATAACGCTCTAAGTTAGCTTAACATCAATGAAGTAGACAGGCTAAAACCCCTCTGCTTCAGCGAGGGGATACAGCCAACCCAAGGGGCTTTAGCCCCTAGCAAGGTCGAATTAGCAACAATGCTTGGACTAGATCCAAGCATTGTTGGTAGGGGGCTTTTGACTGCTCCCACCCACCTTAATCCGTGGGTGACAGCTCAAAGGGCAAGCAAAGCGATGTGGCTTCAGCCTGTTGCCTAGCGCCCTTTGGGAATCCTCTCTCTTTCAAGGAGGGGAGAAGTCAAGACTGGGCTTGGCCTTACCCGGCCAACTCAGTGCCCAGGGATCCGGATCAACTTCCTTCGCGTTGCAGGCAAAACAACCATGGTAGGCATCTTCAAGCGCTTGTTTGGCTCTCGTGGCCAAGCAGATTCCCCACCCTCAACGAAAACTGTTGCCAAGCCAACCCCCAAGAAAGAGAAGAACGACAATACCTTTTTTCTCGATCCAGACGAGGCCAAAACCCTTGGCAACATCGAGTACATGCGCACCCCCAGGATTGTGAAGCACACCTTCCAGGATTTCGGCAGCAAGGAGAAGGTGGAGGTGGTGGAGCAGGTCTCCTCTCTTGGCAAAGTTAAGCTGTCTACAGAGCCAGCCAAAACTCCTGAAGCCGCTTCTGAGCAGGGATCCGCGACTTCGAGCAGCAGCGAAGCCGGCCCGCGGCGCCAGGGCGGATCAGACATGGATCTGTTCCGCAACATGGCCCGCAGCCTGAAACGAAAATAGGCGAATTCAGATTGATCCCGGTCAAAGCCAATTTGCGGCAGCGACAGGCGTGATACAACTGCTATCGAATCCACACTGAATTGGAGAAGGAGCAATGGCGATTAAGCGAGGCACCCTGGTGCGGGCCATCCGCGAGAAACTGGAGGGCAGCCTAGAAGCCCAGGCAAGCGATTCTTTGATCCCCAACTACGTTTTCGAGACCGCCGGAGAAGTGGTGGATATCAAAGATGACTACCTGCAGATTAAGTTTGGGTCTGTTCCCACTCCTACCATTTGGCTGCGGGCGGATCAGGTTCAGGAGATTGCAGGTTGAATAGAAGCAGGGAATGCTCCACACCCTGTAATGGGGTGAAGAGGGTTCAATGGCACTTTTGGCTGCTCCTACCCGTGAGCAACTTTTGCAGCGCAGGCGACTTTTGCGTCGGCAGCGGCGCAGCCAATTCTGGCAGGGATCCTGGCGCTTGACCAGTTCGATGGCCGTCTTGACGCTGCTGGTGCTGGGCCTGCGGCAGCCCTACTGGCAAATTCGTCGTCCGGAACAAATTCAGGTCGAAGGTGCCCACTGGGTCGATTCCACCTGGATCCGGGCGCAATTGCCCCTGCGGTATCCCCTCAACATTTGGCAGGTGCAGCCGGCTGTTTTGGAGAGAGCCCTGCTGGGATCCCCGGCCCGGCCTTCTCCCATCGAAAGCGTCCAGGTGCGGCGGCGGCTGCTGCCGGTGGGGGTGATCGTCCAAGTGCGGGAACGGCAACCGGTTGCACGCGCGCGATGGGGCGACCGGATGGGCTGGGTGGATCGGCAGGGCAACTGGCTGCCTCCCGATCCGTTTCGGCCCCCTGGCCCCAGCGGATCTCACTCTTCTTGGCCGGAGCTGGAGTTGCTGGGGTGGGAGAACCAGGCCCCGGAGCAATGGGCGCGGTTGCTCCAGGCCCTGCAGCAGTCGGAAATTGAGATCCAGGCAGTGGATTGGCAGTCTGGAGAGGGGATTACCCTCCATACCGAGCTGGGCAAGGTCTACCTGGGGCCGATTTCCGACCGCTTGCCTTTGCAAATTCAAACCCTCAACCAAATGCGGGATCTGCGCCGCTACTGCGAGTGTACACCCGACGACATTCTCCAGATCGACCTGACCAGCCCCAGCGTGCCCACCCTGCAGCTCACCCCTGCCGCCACCCAGGAGCGCTGGAAACACCTGCAGAGGCCCTAGCCTTGCCATGAACCCGGTGCCGGCGGTGGAGGTCAACCAATTGTGGATAGCTTATCCCGGCCATCCGCCGGTGCTGCAAGGGCTGGATCTGCGGGTCGAGGTTGGGCAGCATCTGGGGGTGATCGGCCCCAATGGCGCCGGCAAAACCACTCTGTTCCTCACCCTCTGTGGCCTGTTGCCCCTCTGCTCTGGCCAGGTGAGCTTGTTTGGCCAGCCGCTGCAGCCCGGCCAGTTTCGCCCCGAGGTGGGCTTGGTGTTTCAAGATCCCAATGACCAATTGTTTGCCCCATCGGTGGCCGAAGATGTGGCCTTTGGGCCGCGCAACCTGGGACGTTCTGAGGCGGAGATCGCGACTGCAGTTGAGGCCGCCCTGCAGATGACCGGCACCCTGCACCTGGCCGCTCGCCCACCCCATCATCTCTCCGGTGGGGAAAAGCGCATGGTCGCCATTGCCGGGATCCTGGCGATGCAACCCCGGTTGGTGCTCTACGACGAGCCAACGGCCAACCTCGATTTGCGAGCTCGGCGACGGTTGATGACCTTTTTGCAACAGGCTGCCCACACTTTTCTGCTGGCTTCCCACGATCTGGAGCTGATCCTGGCGGTGTGCGATCAGGTGATTCTCCTAGATCAAGGCCGCATCTGGGCCCAGGGATCCCCGGCCCACCTGATGAGCCAAGCCGACCTCATGGAAGCCCATGGCTTGGAAGTGCCCCCCTCGCTGCGCCGATAACGGCAAAAATTGAACAGATGTCAAGAATTATTTTTGAATTGATAACAATTTTGCCTCTCTTAATCAAAAGCTATCGCGCTAATTAAAAATATTGATTTTCGTCCAGGATTAAATGGGGATATCATTTTGTTAAGTCGGGGGATCCCTTCTCTGGGCCGTCCTCATCGATTTTGTATGATCGATTTTGTGCAAGAAAGATGGGGACTTAGCTTAGAGTTGGCAGCTTTGCCCGCCGGAGTGACAGTTGCGGTTAACGCTGATGGCTCCTACGACCTTTTCTGGCTTCAGTCTGATTGGGTCTGAGGTCGGCGGCTGGGCAGGGCCTTCCCTGTGGGGAGGTCTGTGTCGGCGGGGGTAGGTGTTCTGGGAAAAGCTGTCCATCGAGGTTTGGGCAGAGGATCTCTCAGATGAGTCCGAGGGAGAGTGCAGGATCGAACCCAATAAGCCAAATCAATTTGCAGATCGATTGGCCTTATTGCCGGGTTCGGCAACGTTCAGGAACTGAGTGTTCAAAAGTGGAGAGTTGATATGCCTATTGCAGTTGGAATGATCGAAACCCGTGGGTTCCCGGCAGTGGTGGAAGCTGCCGACGCTATGGTCAAAGCAGCCCGCGTTACCCTGGTGGGTTATGAAAAAATCGGCAGCGGTCGGGTCACCGTGATCGTGCGGGGGGATGTCTCGGAGGTGCAGGCCTCGGTGGCTGCCGGTTTGGAGTCTGCCAAGCGGGTGAGTGGCGGTGAGATTCTCTCCCACCACATCATCGCCCGGCCCCACGAGAACCTGGAGTTTGTGCTGCCCATCCGCTACACCGAGGCGGTGGAGCAGTTCCGCACCTAGTTCCTCTGAAGAGGATTCAGAAGCTGCCCCCGATCCCTAGAGTTCGCACCCCATTTTCAGCGTAAGGAGTACCTATGGCTATTGCAGTTGGAATGATCGAAACCCTGGGCTTCCCGGCAGTGGTGGAAGCTGCCGACGCCATGGTCAAAGCAGCCCGCGTTACCCTGGTGGGCTACGAAAAAATCAGCAGCGGTCGGGTCACCGTGATCGTGCGGGGGGATGTCTCTGAGGTGCAAGCTTCGGTGGCTGCCGGCATTGACTCGGTGAAGCGGGTAAACGGCGGCCAGTTGTTGTCTTGGCACATTATCGCCCGTCCTCACGAAAACCTCGAGTACGTGTTGCCCATTCGCTACACCGAGGATGTGGCCCAGTTCCGCGAAGGGGTGAATGCCATCCGTCCCTTCACCCGTCCCTGATGCGTATCGCCATTGTGCGGGGCACCGTCACCAGCACCCAAAAGGATCCCAGCCTGACGGGCGTGAAGTTTTTGTTGGTGCAGTATGTCGATCTCGAGGGTCAGCCGCAGCCCGACTATGCAGTGGCTGCCGATCCGGTGGGGGCGGGCACCGACGAGTGGGTGCTGATCAGCCAAGGCAGCGCTGCTCGCCAGCCGCAGGGAAACCAGACCCGCCCGCTGGATGCGGTGGTGATGGCGATCATCGATACCGTCAGCGTTGGCGGTCGCTCCCTCTACAACAAGCGCGATCAACGCTAGCTGGGATCCCTTAGCTCTCTTGTTGCCCTTGTCCGCCCTACTGTGTTCTAGAGGCTCACGGTTATGCCTGCTCACACCTATGCTGCACCGCCAACGCCTTGGTCTCGCCGACTGGCGGAGCCCCAGATCGATCCCACCGCCTACGTGCATTCTTTTTCCAACCTCATTGGGGATGTGCGGGTGGAAGCGGAGGTGCTGATCGCTCCGGGAACTTCCATTCGTGCTGACGAGGGATCCCCCTTCCACATTGGCGCCAGATCCAACATTCAGGATGGGGTGGTCATCCACGGTCTGGAACAGGGGCGGGTGATAGGAGAAGACGGCCAGCCCTACTCGGTTTGGATCGGCAGAAACACCTCTATTGCCCACATGGCTTTGATCCACGGGCCTGCCTACGTGGGCAACGATTGCTTTATCGGCTTCCGCTCCACGGTGTTCAATGCTCGGGTGGGGGATGGCTGCATCATCATGTTGCATTGTCTGATCCAGGATGTGGAGATCCCCCCCGGTAAGTATGTGCCTTCTGGATCCATCATCACCACGCAGGCCGAGGCCGACCGGCTGCCGGACGTCCAAGATAGCGACGCCAAGTTTGCCCAGCACGTGATCGGCATCAACCAAGCCCTGCGGGAGGGCTACCAGTGCAGCGAAAACCTCGTCTGTATCGCCCCCATTCGCAACGAACTGCAGTCGCGCGCTTCTAACTCAACGGCTACGGAGACAGCACCCATGACCCATTCCTCCCATCGCGCCAATGGCCGGAACGGCGGCGGATCGGCTCTCAAGCCGGAGGTGGTGGAGCAAATTCGCGCCCTGTTGGCCCAAGGCTATCGCGTGGGCCTGGAATATGCCGATGAGCGTCGCTTCCGCACCTCCTCCTGGCAAAGCGGCAGCCCAATTGCCAGCACCCACGAGGCGGAGGTGGTGCAATCGCTGGGGGCCATCCTGGCGGAGCACCAAGGCGAATATGTGCGCCTGCTGGGGATCGATCCCAAGGCCAAACGGCGGGTGCTGGAGCAGATCATCCAAACCCCTGCTGGGCCGGCGCTGGTCTCTGGGATCCCCGGCCGCGTCTCGGCAGCTGCTGCCCCAGGTTCTGCTACATCTGGCTTTCGCTCTGACGCAGGGCTGGAGGAGGAGATCCGGACGCTCTTGGCGCAGGGGTATCGCGTCGGCCTGGAGGTGGCCGATGTCCGCCGCTACCGCACCTCTTCCTGGCAGACTTTGGGCAATTGGAGCGGCTCGGCCCAAGAGATCCTGGCCGCTGTACAGGCGGCCCTGGCCGAACATAGGGGAGAGTATGTGCGCCTGCTGGGGATCGATCCCAAGGCCAAACAGCGGGTGCTGGAGAAGGTGATTCAAACCCCGCAAGGCCAGGTGAGCGGCAGTCCTGCAGGCGGGGGCGCGATGACAGATACAGTTCCTGCGGCAGGTGGCAGTGCTGGCCTGGATCTGGAGGTGCAGGAGGAGGTGCACCGGCTGCTGGCCCAGGGCTATCGCATCGGCTACGAGTATGCCGACGAGCGTCGCTTCAAAACCTCTTCCTGGCAGAGCGGGCCGGCCATTCGTGCCACCCGCGGGCCGGAGGTGTTGGCCAAGCTGACGGCTGCCCTGGCCGAACATAGGGGAGAGTATGTGCGCCTGCTGGGGATCGATCCCAAGGCCAAACGGCGGGTCTACGAGCGCATCATCCAAACCCCTGGCGGCAGGTCGGCGACGGCTTCCGCCCCCGCAACTCAAGGATCCGCTGCTCCCGGTGCTTCTTTTTCTCCCACCCCTGGCACCCGCCTCAGCAGCGAAGTGGTGGCTCAGGTGCAGCAACTGCTCAGCCAAGGCTACCGCATCGGCACCGAACATGCGGACAAGCGCCGTTTTCGCACGTCTTCTTGGCAAAGCTGCAGCCCCATCGAGGCCACCCAGGTGCCCCAGGTGGTGGCGGCTCTGGAAGCCTGCCTGGAGGAACATCGCGGCGAATACGTTCGCCTGCTGGGGATCGATCCCAAGGCCAAACGGCGGGTGCTGGAGCAGATCATCCAAACTCCTTGAGGGATCTCCATTTTTCTTGACCTCTGTTGGCTCAAGCCCAACCCCCCAGCGATGAGGAGCACCTTGGCCTCGACTTTGCCCGACTCCATGACGCTCCGCGCCTTGCCCGGCCAGAACGACGAAACTCGCTATCTTGTCAGTGGTGAGGTGCAGGTGGAGGCGGGGGCAGGCATTGGGGCAGGGGTGCTGCTGCGGGCCAACCCCGGCTGTCGGATCCAGATTGGGCGAGGCGTCTGTATCGGCATGGGATCTGTTCTGCACGCCTGTGGGGGATCCCTCATCGTGGAGGCGGGAGCAACCTTGGGAATGGGGGTGCTGGTGATCGGGCAGGGCACCATCGGCAAAAATGCCTGCATTGGCTCGGAAACCACGCTGCTCAATTGTTCGGTGCTCAGCCAAGCGGTGATCCCTCCCGGCTCCCTGCTTGGGGATCCCACCTATGGTTTCGCTCTCCAGGACGGCAAGCCCACCCAGGCAGAGCCCTCGCCAGCAACAGGGGAAATGGCTCCAGCAACGCGGCCTGAGCCGGTTCCTCCCAGTTCTCCGGTGGCCAACGTCGAAAAGCAAACCCAAGAAAAATCCGGCTCCCCCAAGACCAAGACGCGCAAGCTCAACGGGATCCCCGGCCATTCGGAATTGGATCGCCTCTTGGGCAAGATCTATCCCTATCGGCAGGTGCTTTCCTCTGGGGATGGCCGGCTCTGACGGCTAAACTGGCATGAGTGGTTAGGAGGCCGATGTCAACCTCTCTGGGCCTGATTCAGACGCGCAGCTTTCCGGTCATTGTGCGCATTGCCGACGCCATGACCAAATCGGCAGGCGTGACCCTGATCGGCTTCGAGAAGATCTCAGGAGGCTACTGTACGGCGATTGTGCGGGGGGGAATTGCCGACGTGCGCATTGCCATTGAGGAGGGAATTGAGCTGGCCCGCCAGTTCGAGCAAGAGGAGATCTCCAGTTTGGTGATCCCGCGCCCCCTGCCCAACTTAGAAGCGGTGCTGCCGATTAGCAGCAAGCTGTCTCAACTGGCCCAAAACCGCGGCTACAGCCGCCTCAGCAACTTGGCCGTGGGCCTGTTGGAAACCCGCGGCTTCCCGGCCATGGTGGGGGCTGCCGACACGATGCTGAAAACGGCGGATGTCCAGTTGGCGGCCTACGAGACCATTGGAGACGGCCTCTGTACGGCCATCATTCGAGGCACGGTGGCCAACGTGGCCATTGCCATCGATGCGGGTATGTACGAGGCGGAACGTATCGGCGAGCTGAACGCGGTGGCCGTGATCCCGCGCCCCCTCGACGAGTTGGAGCAGGCGCTGCCGGTGGCCAGTTGTTTTGTGGCCCAGCCCGTTACCCTGCCGGTAACCCTTCCTCAAGTTCAGGAACAGGAAGTGCGGCGCAGCGATGCGGCTGTGGAGCGGATCCCGGTTTACCTGGAGCCGCCTGAAACTCCCTAGCCCCGCCGACCGATCCATCCTCACCCAAGAAAGCCGAGCAAGGCAGAGGGGAAAAGTGCTAGGCTAATCAAAGACCTGGGTCCGTGCAGCTCCGACGCCCAAACCGTGTCAGGATCGGAAGATAGCAGCACCACGGGATGCTCAGAGCAGGCGCGTCAACCCGGGTCGCCCCTTGCTTCTCCATGTTTCTTTCTGCTGGGTCATTCTCGGTCAAGCTTTTCTTCCTTTTGTCCTGGCAGACCACCACGCTATGTCCGAGACAGATAATCCCCTCGCCAATTGGGCACAGAAGGCTTTCTACTTCGGCATGGGTTTGGCCGCTGTGGCGGCAGACAACGCCGCAAAGGTGGCCGGCAAGGCGGGTAGCCGTCTGCTGGAGCTGCGCAAGCAGGCACAAGCTTTGGTGGACGAACTGGTGGAGCGGGGGGCGATGACTGCTGAAGAGGCGCGGGCCTACATGGATGCCATTGCTGCCAATGCCAATCGCAAGGGGGAGGAAAGGCAAACTGCCGGCCCCCGCAGGATTAACATCGATGACATCAGCGATGCCGAGGTGGCGGCAAGCACTGCCATCGAACTTTCGGAAGCAGCCCGTCTGCGCCAGAAAATTGCCGAATTGCAGGCAGAACTAGACCGCATCAAGAAGGAAGCCAGAAACTCCTGAGCTCGCCATCCCGACTTTGCTAGTGAGGCCAACCGGAGGGAGCAGCCTGGAGGATCCCATCTTGCGAGAGAAAGCGAGAGCTGAGAAAGGGGCGCAGCGCCTGGGGAATGCGAATCGAGCCATCCGGCTGTTGGTGATTTTCCAACAGGGCAGCTAGGGAGCGCCCCACCGCCAAGCCGGAGCCGTTCAGAGTGTGGACGAAGTAGGTGCCTTTTTGCCCGGCCTCTTTGTAGCGCAGGTTGGCGCGGCGCGCCTGAAAGTCCCAGCAGTTGGAGCAACTGGAGATCTCGCGGTACTGATTTTGGGAGGGGAACCACACCTCCAGATCAAAACATCGGGCCGCTGAAAATCCCAGATCGCCGGTACACAGCTCCACCACCCGGTAGGGCAGTTCCAGCATCTGCAAGATGGCCTCGGCATCCTGCACCAGCTTTTCGTGTTCGGCTTCCGATTGATCTGGGCGAGTGACCTTGACCAACTCCACTTTTTGAAACTGGTGCAGCCGGATCAGGCCCTTGGTGTCGCGACCATAGCTGCCGGCCTCGCGGCGAAAACAAGGGGTGTAAGCACAGAAGTAGAGAGGGAGGGCTTCTGCAGGGATCACCTCATCCCGGTACAGGTTGGTGAGGGGTACCTCCGCCGTCGGGATCAGCCACAAGTCATCGTCGGCGCAGCGAAAGCTCTCCTCGGCAAACTTGGGCAACTGCCCCGTCCCCTGCAAAGCGGCGCTGTTGACCAACAAGGGCGGGATCACCTCGGTGTAGCCGGCGGCAAGGTGGCGCTCCAGCATCATGGCGATCAAGGCCCGCTCCAGAGCCGCCCCCGCCCCCACCATGGCTACAAAGCGACTCTGGGCCACCTTGACGGCGCGGCCAATCTCCAAGAGACCCAGGTTCTCGGCAATTTCGTCGTGGGGAAGGACGGGATGGGCGGGTTTCAGCTCATCTCCCCAGCGGCGCACCTCCACGTTGTCGGCCGCATCTCGGCCCACCGGCACGCTGGGCAGGGGCAGGTTGGGGAGGGTGAGCAGCCGGGCGCGCATCTCCTCCTCCAGCTCCCGTTCTTGCTGCTCCAGTTGGGCGATCTCGGCCTTGAGATCTGCCCCCTGCTGCCGCAGAGCCGCCACTGCGGAACCTTGGGGATCCGCTCCCTGACGGATGAGCTCGCCGACTTTCTTGCCGAGGCTGTTGCTTTCTGCCTGCAAGGATCCGCGGCGAGTCTCCAACTGGCGCCGCTCCCGATCCAACTGTAGGATCCCGTCCAGATCGACCGTCGCCCCGCGCTTGTCCAGGGCTTGGCGTACCTGTTCTGGGCGATCCCGCAGCAGCTTCAGATCCAGCACAGAGATTGCCTACCCTCGGCTCCAGATACCCAACCTATTTCTTCAGCCAGCTGAACATGGCCCGCAGCTCCTTGCCCACCTGCTCGAGGGGGTGTTCCGCCTCGCGGCGGCGCATCGCCGTAAACCCTGGCTTGCCGGCTTGGTTTTCCAAGACAAACTCGCGGGCAAATTGACCGCTTTGGATCTCGGCGAGGATCCGTTTCATTTCGGCGCGGGTTTGCTCCGTGATGATGCGGGGGCCACGGGTGTAGTCGCCGTACTCTGCCGTGTTGGAGATGCTGTGGCGCATCTTTTCCAGGCCACCTTCGACGATGAGATCCACGATTAGCTTAACTTCGTGCAGGCACTCGAAGTAGGCCAGTTCCGGTTGGTAGCCCGCTTCCACCAGGGTCTCAAACCCCGCCTTGATCAGAGCCGTGAGGCCGCCACAGAGCACCACCTGCTCCCCAAAGAGATCCGTTTCCGTCTCTTCCCGAAAGCTGGTCTCCAAAATACCGGCCCGCGTGCCGCCGATCCCTTTGGCGTAGGCCATGGCCCGCTCCCGCGCCATCCCGGAGGCATCCTGATGGACGGCAAACAGGCAGGGCACCCCTTGACCTTCTTGGTAGGTGCGCCGCACCAAGTGTCCAGGGCCTTTGGGGGCGACCATGATGACATCCACATCTGCCGGCGGCTGGATCTGCCCAAAGTGGATGTTGAAGCCGTGGGCAAAGAGGAGCACGTTCCCCGGCTGCAAATGCGGGCGGATCTCGCTCTGGAAAACGGCCTTTTGCACCTCATCGGGCAGCAGGATCATCACCCAGTCGGCGGCAGCCGCAGCATCTGCTACGGTCTTGACCGTCAACCCGTCCTGCTCCGCTTTGGGCCAAGAGGGGCTGCCGGGATAGAGGCCGACGAGGACGTTGACACCACTGTCGCGCAGGTTGAGGGCGTGGGCATGGCCTTGGCTGCCATAGCCGATGATGGCAACGGTTTTGTCGGCCAGAAGCTCCAGGTTGGCGTCGGGGTCGTAGTAGAGGCGAGCCATGGTCGAGCAGGGGTACTGGGTGTTTTGTGAGCAGGTGCTTGACTAGGATAGCAGGAACCAAGGGATCCCTGAACACTCCAGTTGCCCAGATCAGACTCCGTGATGAACGGTTTTCACCCACCTCAGGCGCTTGGGCTGCACACACATGCGAGCGGTTGTGGCGATCATCACCGGCAGCCAGTGGAGCATGTAGACCAAGCCAAGGGCAGTGTGCCACCAAAGCTGCCGTCCGCGCAAGCCTTCCACGTGACGCAGCCCCCGGTAAAAGGCCACCGTCAGGCAGCCCATCACCAGGGCGTTCAAAGGCAGCAGCACAGAAGAGTGGCCTGTCAACAGCACCCAGAGGGTATCGGGAACCAAGGCCATCGGCAGCAGATACTGAGAAATAAAAAAGGCCCAGAGATCCACCGTTTTGGCCATGCCCATGCGGCGACCGAGGATCCCCGGCCAGTAGTCGAGATAGCGCTGATAGCCTCCTTCCGCCCAGCGGCAGCGCTGATGCCAGAGACTTTTCCAGGAGGTGACTCCTTCTTCAACAATGGCCGGCTCCGTCAAGAAGGCAATATCTACGCCCGCCAGGTGCAGCTTAAAGGTGAGATCCAGATCATCGGTGAGTGTGGCCTCGTTCCAACCACCGCACTTTTCCAAGACATCTCGCCGCACCAATTGGCCGTTGCCGCGTAGCTCGCCAATACCTCTTACGGCCACCCGCTGCTGCTGCAAGTAGGCATCGGAGGCCATTTCCGCCACCTGGCCCAGCGTCCAGAAGTTGACGTTGGGGTTGCCCAGGGCCTTGCGCACCTGAACGGCGCCCACTGCCCGTCTGCTGAAACGGCTGCGCAAGCGGGATGGAGTCCTTCCCACTTGAACAAACAAGGGCAGAGTGCGGACAAGAAAATCGGAGGGCACCACAGCATCGGCATCGCAGACCAGGATGATCTCTCCTTGGGTCAGGGGCAATACCTCGTTGAGGGCACCAGATTTGCCTCCTCCTTGCCCCGGCTGCCGCCGGTAGACCCGTAGGTGCGGGATCTGCTTCTGGGCTTCCCGCAGAACGTCAGGGGTGGCATCGCTGCTGGCATCGTCAATGGCCCACAGCTCCAGATGGCTGGTGGGGTAGCGGAGCTGGGTCAAGCTGTGCAACAGCCGCGGGAGCACTGCGCTTTCGTTTTTGGCCGGGATCAAAACGGCCACGCGGGGCAGGGCCAGCCCACTCAACTCCGCATCCGGCTGCCTCGGTGAGACGGAGCCCTTATCCGTTGATCCAGGATCCCGGCAGGTCACGTCGCCAGAAGGAAGTCGCAGGGGGGGTGGGGAGGCTGCCGGCTGCAGACGAAATAACCGACTAATGTGGATCACCATGAACGTGGCCAACCCCATGGTGATCCAGCGAGCCGTCGGCAGCACATGCATTAGGCTGACCACTCCCCACACCATGGCCAGAACCAGCAGAGCCTTGAGGCGGCGGCGTTGGGCCGAGGTCAGCAGCCAGTCGGGAAGATGCAGATCCTCAAGGGGCTCCGGCTCTGACCAGACGAACTCAGACACAGGAATCCTCCCACGGGCGCCAATGTTAACCACCCCCGCCAACCTATCGGGACTTTATTCCGAAGGCTGTTAAGAGGCTGTTACTTATTGTCACCTATTGTGCCGGCGAAACAGAGTTCTTGAGTTTCTGCAGGCGAGAAAAGTTGGGGATCCCTAGCTCCGGTTCTCCGGCAAGAGGCGAGGAGCCTAGGGGTTGCCGCGAATCTCCTTGATCACCCCATCTTCCAGGAGGATCTCGACCTGCATTTTCTGGATCAGGTTGTCTCCTTTTTGGACGCGGAAGAAGCTCTCCACGTTGCCCTGCAGCACTTCTTGGTTGAGCTCCAGGGTGGTCAGTTGGTTGATCTGTTGCAACAGTTGATTTTTCTGATCCAAGAGCCGGATCTTCTGCTCATTCACGCGGCTTTTCACCGCTTCCACCTGTTGGAGGACTTGGGGGCTGTTGGGGTTAGAGCTCTGTTTTTCCAGTTCGGCAATGGCCCGCTTGCCCTGAAACTCCAGTTGTTGCATCTGAGCATCGGTGGCTTCGATCTGCCGCTGCAATTGCTCCTGCATTTCCTTTTTCCAAAGGGGGGTGACCACCACCTTGATGGGGATGTTGCGCTTAAGCAGTAGCTGAGTGCCGTTGCTGACGTTGTTTTCTTCCATAGAACCTATCCAGGCAGACGACCAACCAAACTGGGATTGTAGAAATCTCCCCTAAAAGCTCTGGGTTTGGGGAAGAGGAGCTCAACAGAACGAATTTTCCCCCGCCGAGCCGGAGAATCCATCTATTTATCCTACTGGCTGGGATCCCGGCAGTAAAGTCTGGGCTGGGGGGAAATGGCGGTTTTGGTTAAGGATCTTGAAGGCCGCTGCCCTGCGGCGGCGCAGATTCGGCTAGCGTGAAAGACGGTGTTCTCGGATTTTGCAGCAGCCATGAGCGAACTGGCCTCAACTCCCTGGCAACCCTCGGCTGGGGCTGCCCGGCCGGTGCGGATCGCCTCCCGCAAAAGCGAGCTGGCCTTGGCCCAGACCCACTGGGTCATGGAGCAGTTGCAGGCCCACCATCCGGGGTTGCCCCTAGAGCTGCACACCCTTTCCACCCAGGGAGACATCATCCTGGATGTGGCGCTGGCCAAAATCGGCGATAAGGGCCTATTTACCAAGGAGTTGGAGGTTAGCCTGCTCAACGGCAGCAGCGACCTGGCGGTGCACAGCCTCAAGGATTTGCCCACCCGCTTGCCAGAAGGCTTGGTGTTGGGGGCCATCACCCGGCGGGAGGATCCTCTGGACGCTTTGGTGGTGCGGGAGGAGCTGCGCGGCTACCACCTGGCCACCCTACCAGCAGGGACGGTGATCGGCACTTCCTCTTTGCGGCGACTGGCCCAACTGCGCCACGCCTTTCCCCACCTGCAGTTTAAGGACGTGCGGGGCAACCTCAACACTCGCTTGGCCAAGCTGGATCGGGGGGAGTACGACGGCCTGATCTTGGCGGTGGCCGGGCTAAAGCGCCTGGGCCAAGCCCAGCGGATCCACGAGGTGCTAGATCCCAGCGTGTCCTTGTACGCCGTTGGCCAGGGATCCCTCGGCATCGAGTGCCGGCAGGGGGACGAGCGGATCCTGGAGCTCATTCAACCCTTGGCCGATGGGGAGGCCACAGCCCGCTGTTTGGCCGAGCGAGCTTTCTTGCGGGCGCTGGAGGGGGGCTGTCAGGTGCCCATCGGCGTCCACAGCCAAGTGCAGGGGGAAGAGCTGCACCTAACCGGCATGGTGGCCGACCTAGAGGGGCGACGGCTGATCCGCGATACCCAAACGGGATCCACTGCCGCTCCGGAAGCGGTGGGAATCTCCCTGGCGGAAAAGCTGAAGCAACAGGGGGCCGACGAAATCCTGCAGGCCATTTTTGCCCAGGCTCGCCGCTAGACTGCCTGGTTTTCAGGGTCGCGGAGCCGGCGGTAGGGATCGGTTTAGCCGCTGCTCAACCTTCAGCCCCACCCAGATCACGCCGATCCCGCAGGCCACCAACACCGCCGACTTGGCCAAGAGGCCGGTCTCGTACTCGAAAAAGCGGGTCAGCACCACCAGGGTTAGCCCCAATAGCCCCTGCCAGAAGCGCCCCCGCAGCCCCTGCTGCAACCCTTCCCAGCAGAGGATCGCCGACAATCCCACCAGCAGCAGGGTCAGGATCCAGGGGGCCAAGAAGGCCAGGGCCACTCTTGAGGTCAAGTTCCTAGTCACCAGCAAAAGGGCCAGGGTAATCAGGGAGAGGAAAACGACGGCATCCTTGAGCCAGGCGGAAATGGGCTGGGATCTCTTGGCCTGCCACCCCTGCCACCAGCTCCAGCCGGCCAGTAGCAGCAACCCTGCCGCCGACAAGCTTGCCCAGGGATCCATAGCTTGGAACAGAGGTAAGGGGTCGGGATCCCAGTCCCAGAAGTCCCGGAAGCTCCAGACGTAGAGCAAGAAACCCAGCCCCAGCAAAGCCAGGCCCTCCGCCGTCGGGATCAGATCCAAGCCTTGCTCCTGCTCGCCATCCTGGCCATTTTCTCCGGTCAAAATCCGGCTTAGCCGGTAACCATGGCGTTGGTGCCAAAAGCCCAGCCCCCAGACAACGGCAAGACCCAGCAGCAGCCAGAGGGTCAAGCCTTCTCCAGAGCTGTCGCAGCGCTCTGCCAACCTTTGTAGCGCCAGGCCGAAGTCCACCAAAGCCAGGGCAAAGATCCAGCGGGAGCGGCACCCATAGGCAAGGGGCAGCAATAGGCCCAGGGCCAGCCAGGGGTAGAGGGGATCCAGAATCGAGCCGATCCCCCCCTGCCACAGGTCAGTCATCCCGGCCAGGGCGAATAAGAGACAGGCCAAGACGCCACTGGGGGTGTGGAACAAGCTGTAGGCCACGGCCAAGCTGCCCAGCCCCCAGCCCAAGAACAAGCCCGCCGGGGATCCCCCGATTTGAACCCACTGGGCCATCAGGCTAATGGCGGCCCCCAAAGACAGCTCGCCCGCCACCAACAAAGCGCTGCCCAAGCGCGGGGATCCCTGCTGCCAAAGCCGCAAGCCGGCCACCTGCAGTCCCACCATGAGGGCCAGGGATCCCAGGGCTCTGACCGAGCGGGGAATGGCATCCCAGTTGGCGGCCACGAAGGAGATCACCCCCAAGCCCACCAGCGCGGCGCCCAACAGCAGCAGCACCAGGGTAAAGCGGCTAGCAGCTGTTCGCGGCAAGCTATCGAGTTGGTAGTACTCCCACAGGCGATCCCGCTGCGCCGGCTGAATCAGCCCCTGCTCCACCCAGGTGTCCAACAGGTCGGCCAGTTGGCGGCGGAAGCGGTCGTCGGGGCCAGAGGGACGGGGGGAAGTCATGGCACCCTCACCCCCTGCCCCTCTCCCAGCCCTCACCCCCGGCCCCTCTCCCAGAGGGAGAGGGGAGATTGGGATCGGTAGCCTGGAGCACTCGCTGCAGCACCTCTTGGTAGCCGGCTGCCGGATCGCCGAGATCAAAGCGAAAGAGGTCTTTATCCAGCACCCGCGGCTCAGTCCCTTCTAGATCCCACAGGCGGCAGGTGTCAGGGCTGATCTCGTCCGCCAGCCAGATCTCCCCTTGCTCGTCCAGGCCAAACTCCAGCTTAAAGTCCACCAGCTCCAGCCGGCAGCGCCGCCAGAAGTTGCGAAGGTGAGTGTTGACCGCCAAGGCCAGGGATCCCAGCTTCTCCACTTGCTCTGGCGTGGCCAGGTGCAACAGGCGGATGTGGTCGAGGGTTACCAAGGGATCCCCCAAGGCGTCGTTTTTGTAGTAAAACTCCACCAGCGGCGGCTCGATGGGCAGGCCCTGCTCCAGGCCTAGGCGCCGGCAGAGGCTGCCGGCCGTGCGGTTGCGCACCACCACTTCCAAGGGCAGGATCCGCAGGGCGCGCACCTGCATCTCTCGAGGGCCGGTCTGGGCCAAAAAGTGGTTGCGGATGCCCTGCTGCGCCAGGTAGGCAAACACCCGGCTGGAGACGGTGCAGTTGACCTCCCCTTTGCCGGCGATGGATCCCCGCTTTTGGGCGTTGAAGGCCGTGGCGTCGTCTTTGTATTGGCAGAGGTAAACCTGGGGATCGGCGGTGCGGTAGACCCGCTTGGCCTTGCCCTCGTAGAGGAGCTCTGGGGACGTGGGCGAGGAGGACATAGGCAACCCCTAATAGCCGGTCAGCCGTCCGCGGATCCCTTGCCAAAGGGTAATGGCGAGGATGCGCAGATCCAGCCACAGAGACCAGTTTTGCACATAGTAGAGATCATACTGGGTGCGGCGAGCAATGCTGGTGTCTCCCCGCAGGCCGTGGATCTGAGCCCAGCCGGTGAGGCCACTTTTCACCAAATGCCGATCCGGATACTTGGGGATCTCCTGGCTAAATTGCTCCACGAAGTAGGGCCGCTCCGGGCGGGGGCCCACCAGGCTCATTTCCCCCTTCAAGACGTTCCAAAGCTGGGGCAGCTCGTCCAGGTTGGTGCGGCGCAAAAAGGCTCCTATCTTGGTTCGGCGCGGATCCCCGGGGCGCGTCCAGCCCGGCTGGCCGGCTGCCTCGGCATCCACCCGCATGGTGCGGAACTTGGCAATCCAAAAGCGGCGCCCATCCAAGCTCACCCGCTCCTGCCAATACAAGATGGGGCCGGGGCTGCTGCAGGCCACCAGCAGGGCGATGACCAAAAATAAGGGGCTGAGCAACACCAGGCCCAGGGAGGCCCCCAGGATGTCTACCGCTCGCTTGAGGAAACGGTTGTGGGCGTAGCGCAGAGGAGGCTGGCGCAGCGTCAGCAGCGGGATCCCGTCCAGAGAGTGCAACTGCAGGTTAACGGTTAAGAAGCTGAGAATGTCCGGCACCAGCCGTACCTGCACCGACAGGGCCTGCAAGCTGAGCAACAGAGGTGCGTTGGCCAGCTCCGGCTGCCCAAACCACACCTCTTCGATCTCGGGGTGAGCCTGCACATAGGCCACCAGGTGGCTGGGCTCCAGCCGCTCCAGCTTCTGCAAAGGCTCTGGTTCCGGCGCCGAGGGATCCCCGGCCACGGCCCAAGCCTTAATCTCAAACCCCAAGGCTGGGCAGCGCTCCAGCCGCTCCAGCACATCAGCCAAGAGCAGGCCGGATCCCACCCAGATGACCCGTCGCCGCCCCTGGCCGTGGGCATACAGCCAACCCATGCCCAGCCGCAGCAGCGCCCGCATCCCCGTCAAGCCGAGCAGGGCCAGCAGGCTGGCATAGCCCACCACCAAGCGCGACAGCGAGACGGAGCGCACGAAAAAGGCCCCCGCCAACACCAAGCCAAAGGTCACCCCCAGCCCCAGCAGCAAACTGGCCCATTCCTCAAAGCGAGATAAGCGCTTCGATTCGCCGTATCCTCCCAAGCCAGCCTGAACGCCCCAATAGCTAAGGGCAGTCAACAACCCCAGGCCAGCATAAACATCCCAGGGCAAAAGCTGGTGGGGGCGCAAGCTGCGCAGCCAATAAGCCGCCCCGAAGGCCAGCCAAATACAGAGCCCATCCCCCAAACAAGCCAAGGGCACCCACAGGCGATGCGGATCCAAGCTCAGGGTGTAGCCGCGAAAGAAACCCGTCCCGCCAGCGCGATTGGCCAAGAGCTATCTCCTCCAGCAGTTAAGACTGGAAACAATCCTACAGAAAAGGTTATCCATTTGAGGCTGTTCGGCAAGTCAACGGTAATTGAAAAACCAGTCATAACAGCAAGAAGCTGAGGAGAAGATTAAGAGATTCAGTTTCCTAGAGAAGGAGTTTTCATAGGACTAGCTACCGCCAATAAAGACAGGCCAAAGGGTAGGGAGAACTTAGAAATTAAATAGGCTTCTGCAGCAAAAATCTCGGTTAAAAGCCAATTGATCCAAGGCGAGGGCATGTTTAGATCCTGCTTCTCCTTGAGACGAAAGCTCTTTTGGGCTAGGCGGATCCCTGCTGCTAATGGAAAGAGAAAGCTGTTGAAAAAGGTAAAGGTATGAATTTGCAGGCCGGCACTCTTGAGTAAGGAGAGAAGTTGTGCTGCTGTGTAGCGTCTCTTGTGGTGATTGAGCTCGTCATGGGCGCTCCACAGCCAGGGGTAGGCCGGTACCGTGATCACCAGGTAGCCGGATGGCTTTAACCTCTGGATGAGAGCTTCCAGAGCTGCTTTGTCTTCCTCCAAATGTTCTAAAACGTCCAGTAGGGCAATAAGGTCAAATTGCTGGGAGCCAAAAGGGATCCGATGCGGCAATTCACCTTCGGTCACAATTCCGATCCTGCGGGCCCGGGCCAAAGGCAACGCTATTTCGCTTCTTTCCATGGCCCAGACTTGGCCAAATTGAGACAACATTTCTAGGTTGCCGCCACTGCCACAGCCGGCTTCCAAGATACAAGCCGCGGGCGGAAGAGGGATCCCGGCAATAACCTGCCTGAGAATGCGGCGACGGCCCACAAACCACCAATGTCGATCTTCTAAGCCCGCCATTTGTTCATAAGCTCTGGGATCCATACAATAGTCGTTCCAAGTATTGGGAAACAGCTTGTTAGTTGATCCCTTGCTCCCCTCTCCCACTAGGGGAGAGGGGTTGGGGGTGAGGGTCGAAAGATGATCTTATCCTATACTTTTCCGGTGTTAGAGAACTCCGTCCCGCTTACGCGATTTAGGTTTCAAGGAGAAAGCCTGGCCTTGCCCCAGCGATTTTTGCGGTACCAGGCGGCAACATGAGGGCACCAGGCCTCAAAGTGGGGCCAAATCAGTTCACACAGATACTGAATTTCTCGCTGGGCATCTTCTTTAGCTCGTAAATCCAGAAAATGCATCAAGCTGCGGCAATTAAAAGAGACTACAAAATGTTGGCGGATCCCGTAGCCGATGATGTTACGAGCATCTTCATAAGGCAATCCGCACTCTTCGACCAGGCGATAATAGGCAATGGCCTGACTGCGATACTGCTCAAGAATGATGTTCAGGGCCTCGGGAGAGATGGGCTTGAAGCCTTGGCGGGTTTTGGCCTTGCCTTCTTTGACGCTGGCAGGAACGTAAAACAGAGTTTCCAACTCTTGCAAAGATAACGAGGGCTCCGCGCCGGTTTTGTCGGCAAGAGCAGCGGTTTCGTTGGTGCTCCGAGGCGCAGACAAGAGTCTTTTGCCCAAATCGGCAATTTGCCGGCCTGTATATCGAAAAGATTGAACGTCGAAAGAAACTCCCACTCGATGAGTACGGGCCTGTTGCATGACAGCATGGGGAAAATAGCCCACCCCAAACGTGATCTGAGGGTGCTCAAGAGGCCCATAGTGGCCACGATTGCCCTCCAGCAGATGCCGCACCACGGCCTCTCCATACTTTTCCGGGATCCGGCCCTCTGGGGTAACAAAATCGGGGCTGTAATCTTGGTGCATCGCCTGCCAGATCACCCGTTCGGGATCTGGAGTTTGGCTAAGCACCACCACTTGAAATAAGGCATCCACTGTCAGAAAGCCGTACCCTTTCCCCAAAGTATAGAGGGAAGACACCTAGAGAAGGCGGCGGGCCCGCGTCTCCTCTGCCAGCACCATGTTCAAGCCCGGATTGCTGCGCATCAGCCCCGCCACGTAAAGGGTATAGACTTTCCCCGCCTCTAACTGGAGGTCAAACCGTTGCAAGGGAATGCTCCGGCTGGGAGCCGACTGCACACCTGGCGCGGGGGCTGAAGGAGCTATGGCCACCTGAATTTGGGTAAAGCCGGGGCGCATGGCTTGAAAGGTGGATACTTGTCCGAAGGCCAACTGGGGCAGCAGCACCCGCCCTTGCTCCCCTTGCCATTGCAGGGCCGGCGCATCAGGGGCGGCGTGGACAAACCGCACCAGGGCTTGATCAAACGGCGGATGGATGTTGTCTTCCAATACCAGGGCTGTCATGCGATTTGGCTCGTTGGCAGCCACCACCGAGAACACTCCCCCGCCCCTGAGGTTAGCCACAGTTCTGGCCGCAACCGTTCGCGCTAGCGGAACGGAGTCCTGAGAACTTGCGGGCTGGCCGGGGTTCTCAGGTGTTGAAAACAAAACAATGTCGTACTCGCCCGCCGGCATGCGCACGTACTCGCTCACCGCGCCGTAGGCTATGCTCCGAGCAGCCCTTACCCCTCCCACTTCCAAGTCGATCCGAGGGGCATTGGGGGCCACATGCACCAAGCGCACCTGGACCTCAGAAACTCCCGCAGATGCCGAAGGCATCGGGATGGCACAGCCGGACAAAAGCCCCGGCATTAAAGCCCCACCCACCACGCAGAGGACTGCGCTCACCCACTGTCGCACCATAGTTTATGCTCACTCCCACTCCTCACACCCAACGCTCAGTAGGGATCGAGCAGAAGGGCCCTCTCGCTCCCCAAAAGTTCGGTTCGGCGCAAGGGATCCCCTCCACTGACGCCAAAGAACCTGCTCTTGTCTTACCCCAGTTTTGCGCCTGATGCCATAGAGCCGGGCAGGATTTGCCGGCCCCCCTAAATCAAAGGGATCCCGGCGGCAGGATCGAGAAGAACTGGGCGAGAAGAGCGGCGGCTGAACAAGCGGAAATAGGTGCTGACGGCCAACTCTTTCAGCGGGAAAAGCAGGTAGGTGAGGGGGTTGATGGTAACGATGATGTTGCGGCAATCGCGTTTGGCCTGGGCCAGGATCTGGGCGGCCACCCAATCTCCCGACATAACTCCAATGGGATTGAGCTGGCTCTTGAAGGGACCGAGGATGAGTTTGCGCACCACGCAGGGAGCGTCCAGGCGGCGCAGGGTAACCAAATCTCCTAGGGCCCGCTTGGAGAGCTCGTAGAGAGGGCTGAAGGCGGGGCTGACCTCGGCTTCTGAGGTGTTCACCCAAACCTCTTTGGTGGCCATCTCTGGGTTGTTGCGAACTGTCTGGAAGAACAGCTCCATCAGCCGCCAAGCCGAGAAAGTGTTGACGGCGTAGGACTGGCGGACAGACTCGGGATCCCGCTCCCCATGCACGTTGAGGCCGTGGTTGATCACCAAGATATCGACCCGCTCCAGGAGTTCGGCCAGGGATCCCTCCTGCCCCACCTGCCAGCGAACGGTCTCCACCGGCTGGGGCTGGCCGTCCACTTCGATGGCAACCGAATCCGCATGGGAGCTGAGGGCGATGACTTTGGCGCCGTAGCGGTGACAGTGCTGCAAGAGGGCCCGGCCCAGGGTGCCGGAGGCGCCGGTGATGGCCACACGCTTGCCTTTCAGGGAGAGACTGGTGCCCATAATCCGATCCACCAAGGTCAAGGTGCCGCAAAAGTAGGCGTTGGTATCGTCGAAGTGGTGCCGCCAGTGGTAGGCGCGGTTCACATGCCACTGGCTGGGGGGAGCGGGGAAAGGCCCCGGCTGGTGGGTGATATCCGTCTGCAGAGCCAGCCCATAGCCCCGCAACATGCCGGCCACCCAGAAACTGGCCGAATAGAGCACTCCCACTACTGCTGCCAGGCCGTAGAAGAGGGATCCCTGGCCCAACAGCACCACCCAGGGGATCCCGGCTAGAACCATCGTCGCCGCTTCGGGAACATCGTGGTGCCACTGGGATTCTCGGTATAACTTGGGGTCTACCACGCTGAGATCGGGGCGGAACAGGCGGTGGTGCAGGGTGTGCTTGGGCATCAGCCAGGGCCAGAGGTGGGCCAGCCAATGGCGCACATCTCGCACGATCTCCGCCCAAAGGACGGAAGCCAAGGCAATGGCTCCCACCGCTAGCCACTGAGTTACGCTGCTAACATCCATAGGGCTTTGCCGACAGTAGCCGAACCATCCTGGGCTCGCCGTCGCCTCTTGGCATCAACCTCACACAGTTGGCGACCCTCAAAAATCATCGCAAAGATCGTTGATAAAGACCATCCTAGACCGCGAGCAAGACGGCCAACGGCAGCCTTTGGGATCCCTTCCCTCACCCCTGGCCCCTCTCCCTGAGGCCCAAGCGCTCCGCGCCGCTCACGCGACCACCCCCGGCC
>NZ_JANSIQ010000032.1:0-41123 GCF_047502685.1 Synechococcus sp. OH20
CTCTCCCTGAGGCCCAAGCGCTCCGCGCCGCTCACGCGACCACCCCCGGCCCCTCTCCCTGAGGCCCTCACCCCCGGCCCCTCTCCCTGAGGGAGAGGGGGGAGAGAGATCAAGGGGTGGGGGGCGGAAGCTTGCGGATCTCTACAGCGTCTCCCACTTGCAAGCCCAGGGCTGCAGCCGTCCCGCCGCGGAACTCCAGCACGCCATCTACCAACTGGTCAGAGGGTGGCCCATAGACGGGGCAGGGTTGGGCGGGGCAGCCGGGCACATCGGCAGCGATGTACACCACCTGACCTTGGCGGAGAAAGATAATGTCCAGGTTGAGCAGGGTGTTGAACATCCAGAAGGCAGCCGGCTGGGGCGGGTCGAAGGGAAACCACATGCCGCGATCAGGCGGCAAATCGGTGCGAAACATCAGGCCCAGCCGCTGTTGCTCGGGGGTGCGGGCCACTTCCAGCTCAAAGCGCTTGCCGGCAATGGTTACTTCCGCTTCCACCGGCAGGTGCTGGGGCTGCCCTTTGGCCGGGGTCGAGCTGGCAACGGCTGCCGTCTCCTGGGCTTCTCCTCCAGCAGTACATCCCAGCAGCAGAGCCAGGCCCAAGGCGATCCCGCTCGCTGTGACAGCCTGGCGCTCTCTTGCCCACCAACTCATCCCTTTCTCCTGCTGAGCTGTGCAGGCTTGATCCTACCCTGCTCTCTGGACTGAAGAGGGAGGGGATCCGTAGCAAGTTTGGCCGGGATCTCCTGCGGGCTTTGGCCTGTCGATCTCACCTCAAGCGCAGCCGCAATGGCCGGCCTGGGCAAGAGCCATCCACCCCCAACCCGATACCATAGCCTATAGAGTCTATCTATCGTTCCCCACCCGGCCAGGAGAGACCCAATGAAAGACCTTTTGAATATATCCTCGGTGAGCCGGATCCCGCTTCTGGCTCTGTTTGGCCTATTGCTTTTGGGTCTCTGGCCCACCCACGGGGAAACCCCGGTGCGGATCCCGTTTGAGCCGACCGTGACCTATGGGGAAGGGTATGGAGAAGAGGCTGTGGCCCAACAAGCCCAAAGTCGCTTTGCGCTAAAGCTATTCGCTCACCTACTCCAGCAGCAGCCGCAAGAGAACCTCTTTTTCTCCCCCTTGAGCCTTCGCCTGGCCCTGAGCATGCTGTACAACGGCGCCGCTGGAGAGACCCAAGCGGCCATGGCCGAGGTGCTGGAGGCCCAAGAACTCTCCCTCAATGAGTTGAACTGGACCAACGCCCAGATGGCGCGCTGGCTGGTGGAGCGATCCCAAGCAGGAGGGCCGATCCAGGTGCAAGTGGCCAACGGCCTTTGGCTCGATCAAACCCTCACCCTGCGGCCTCCCTTTTTGCAGGCGCTGGCTACCTATTACCAAGCGGTGGTCAATCGGGTGGAGCTGGGATCCCGCCAGACGGTGCAGGCGATTAACCGTTGGGTAGCCGAGCGCACCCAGGGCCAGATCGACCGCATCGTGGATCGCCTCAGCCGCGAGGACGTGATGGTTTTGCTCAACGCCGTCCATTTCAAGGGAGAGTGGACCCAGCCCTTCGATCCGGCCCTGACCAAGCCCCAGCCCTTCACCCGAGCTGATGGCCGCCGTGTCCAAGTGCCGCTGATGGCCCAATCCGGTCGCTACGGCTACCGGGAGACCGAGCAGCTCCAGGTGGTGCGCCTGCCCTATGGGGAAGGGGAGCTGGCCCTGCTGATCCTGCTGCCCAAACCAGGGGTGAGCTTGGCAACCCTGCAACAGGAGCTCAGCCCAGAAACTTGGCAAGAATGGACGGGATCCCTGCCCACCCGCCCCGGCTCGGTGCGGATCCCCAAGTTTAAGCTGGCCTACGCAACCGATCTGGTGCCGGCTTTGCAGCAGTTGGGTATGGGGATCGCCTTTTCTCGCCGGGCCGATTTCAGCCAGATGACCTCAGAGCCGACGCAGGTCAGCAGAGTCTTGCACAAGGCGGCCATCGAAGTGGATGAAAAGGGATCCGAGGCGGCTGCTGCCACCGGGGTAATCGTCTCCCGCACCGCCAGCGACCGGCAGGAGCCCTTCCAATTCGTAGCGGATCGACCTTTCTGGTTTGCCATTGTCGCTTCTAGATCCGGCGACAACCCCGAGGCGCAAACTGTGCTGTTTATGGGATCCCTGGTGGATCCTGGATAAGGGGATCCCTCATGCTGACTGCGGAGGTCATGATAATCGAGGTTTTGGAACAAGAAAAGATCCCTGGGTTTGCCTTGGATTTGTCAGAGTTTTTTGCCGAACCTAAGTTTTAGGGTTTCGCAGCACCTGCTAGACTGGCTCCAAAAACGGGATCCCCTTCCATGGCGCTGGTTTACCTGCAAGTTCTGGAGCGCACCCCCAGGCGGCTGCGGATTGCCCTGCAAAGGTTTACCTCTGAGCAGCTGGCCTGGCGGGTGGTGGCGGGCCTGGGGTTGTTGGCGCTGGGATCCCAGCTCTGGCAGCCTTCCCCTCTGCTGGGGCTACTGGCTGTAGCAGCGGGCCTGGGGATTGGGATCCCTTGGGGGCTGGGGCAGATCTTGAGTGTGGATCGGGAGCGGCAGCGGGTGACCCTGACCCGGCTGGGCGGCCCTTGGGGGATCTGGCGGCAGCAGGTCTTCTCTTATCCTCTCGCCCAATTGCAAGGGGTGCGGCTGCAGCGGCTGGGACAAGAGATCTTGGATAAAGAAGCACAGGAAAGCTTTCAGATACAAGCTCAGGTGCGGTTGCAGTTCCGTCCCCAGGTTTTTGAACAAGAGCTTGAAGAAGTGATCGCTTGTTTCAGTAGCCAATCGGCGATCAAAAAAGGCGAGCCGGAAGCCCTTGCCTTGGCGCAGCGGCTGGCAGGCTGGATTCAGGCCTATATTAACCCGTGAGGTTTCCTCTTGCGTAGCTCCCGAAGCCACGTAAGCTGTTGATTGTAGTACTTGGCAATCCTTGGAAAGCTGTCGAGAATGGGTGTCGATTTGGATAGGTGCTTTTGCGAACCTTCACAGAACAGAATTTCGGCAATGCTAAGCCGTCATGACTATTCCTGGGGAGTCTCTAGAAACCGTTAGCCTAGTCGTCAGGGATGCTTTGCGCAACTGGCCGTGGCTGCTTTTGTGGGCAGCCTCTTTCCTGGCGCTTGTCTTCTGGCAAAGGCGACGGCTGCATCAGGCCCAGGTTGGTTTTCCCGACATCGTCACCCTGGCGCGGCCCGATACGACGTTGCTGGAGTGCAACGAAGTCCATCAGAGGGTTTTGGGCGATTGGCGGGGCCGGCGCTGGATCGAGGCCTTGTTGCCAGAGGAGCAAGAGCAGGTGCGGCAGCAAATAGCCCAGCTCACCCCTCAGCAGCCCACCTTCACAAGGGTTGTCAGGATGGTGGACGCGGCGGGACAGGTGCGGTGGCTTGAGTGGATCAACCAGGGCATCTTTGACCGGCGGGGTCGGCTGCAGTTTATTCGCGGGGTCGGCCGAGACATCACCAAGCAGAAGCAATTGGAAGAAAAGCTACGGCTGCGGGAAGCCCAATTGCAAGCCCTCTTGGACGCCCTGCCGGCAGCCATATGGGCCAGGGATCCCCAGGGGGTGCTGATTTTGCAAAATGCCACCGACCGTGCCTGGTTTGGCGACCTGCTGGGCACTTCCCTGCAAGAGGCGGCTCGGCAGTACCCCCAGTGGCTGGAGCGCGCTTCCCAAGCTCTAGCCGACCTAGAGCGGCAAGGGATTTCCCAAGTGGAGGGCAAGGAAATCATTCAAGGCCAAGAGCGCTATGTCTATCGCCTGGCCGTGAAGCTGCAGGATGAGTCCAAAGGTTTGGGGTGCCTCGGCATTGCCTTGGACATTACGGAGCAAAAGCGGCTGGAACAACAGGTGCAAGAACAACAGGAGCGCTTTTGCGCCTTTCTCAACAACAGCCACGACATTTTGTGCCGGATCGATGCCCAAGGCTTGGTCTATCCCTTCAATCGCCCAGTTGCTGAGAAAATTTTAGGTCGTTGTCCTAAGGAGGGAGAACCTATACCTTTGGATTGGGTTCACCCAGAAGATCAGGAGATTGTTGCTAGTGCTCTTGAACAACTCAAGGCTCGACCTGGCGAAACGCTCAGCTTTATCTATCGGGCACAGCATGCGGATGGCCATTGGGTATGGCTAGAGAGCCGCTGTACCGACCTTTTGCAGGATCCTGCGGTGGCGGGAATCGTCTGCAGCACCCGCGACATTACCCAGCAAAAAGAGACAGAACTGGCGCTGCGGGAAAGCGAAGCCCGCTTCCGGGAAATGGCCGAAGCTGTGCCAGTGAGCTTCTTTGTCTATTCTCCGGATCTCAGTCAATACCTATACAAAAGCCCTCAGTGCAAGCAGATCTGGGGATACACGCCGGAGGAGTTTTACCAGAAGCCGGATCTGTGGAAAGACAGGCTCCACCCCGAAGATCTGCCTCAGGTTTTGCAAGCCGTAGCTCAAGTTATCCGAGGAGAGAAGCCAGTTACCTATCGCATTTGCCATCGAGATGGTCGGGTGCGCTGGTTGCGAACTTCCTGCCGACCTATTTTCAATGAGCAGCAAGAAGTGATCCGCATTGCCGGCATCACAGAAGATATCACCGAGCAAAAAGAGGCAGAGCTGGCGCTGCAAGAGAGCGAGGCCCGTCTCAAGGCCATCCTCGACGGGATCCCTTTTCCCATCTTTGTTAAAGATTTGCAGGGCCGCTACTTACAGGTCAATCAAGCTTGCCTGCAAAAAAACGGTAAACTCCCAGAAGAAGTTCTCGGCAAGGCCGATACGGAGCTCTTCTCGCCAGAGGAAGCTCTGGAGTTCCGCAAGGGAGATCAAAGGGCCATCCAGTCTCCCGCTCCCATCAGCTGTGAGCGCACCATTTGTCGAGACGGCAAAAAGCAAGAAACGTGGATCACCAAGTTTGCCCTGCGGGATTGGCAAGGGGATCCCTATGCCGTTTGCGGCATTGCTGTGGATATAACCCCTCTCAAAGAAGCCCAGGATCTGCTGCTGCAAGAGGCAGAGCGAGCAAAACTTCTGGGATCCCTGCTGCGCCGGATCCGCGAGAAGCTGGACTTGCAGCCCCTCCTGCAAACCACGGCGGCGGAAGTGCGAGGGTTTCTCCAGGTGGATCGGGTGATAATCTACCAGTTGCAGGAGGGCATAGGGGGATTTGTAGCCGCCGAGTCCGTCCTGGATCCCTGGCCCAGCCACTTAGGCCGCTCCGTGTGGGATGCTTGCTTTCATCAGGATCCCTGCTATCGCAAGTACCAGCAGGGCTTTGTGCAGGCCATCGACAATGTAGCCACGGCCCCTTTGGATCCCTGCTACCGGGAGCTCTTGGACTCTTTCCAGGCTCAGGCCAACTTGGTGATCCCCATTCGGCGGGGGGAGGAGCTCTGGGGCCTCTTGGTGGCGCAGCACTGCCGCGCCAGCCGTCCTTGGCAGGAGTGGGAGATCAAGCTTTTGCAAGAGCTAGCGGAGCAATTGGCCATTGCCTTGCAGCAAGCCCAGCTTTACGAGCAGGTAAAAGCCCTGAACCAAACGCTGGAGGAGAAGGTGCAGCAGCGCACCGCCGAGCTGGAGCGGGCTTTGCAATTTGAGGCCATCCTAAAACGCATCACCGACCGCGTGCGCGATGCTCTCGACGAAGCCGAGATCCTCAACACCGCCGTGCGCGAGCTGGGAGAGAGTCTAGATGCCGATAGCTGCGATATCGGTCTTTACAACGCCGACCTCACCCTTTCCACCATCAGCTACGAGTATTGCCCCCGCTCCGCTTCCCACCTGAACGTTTCTCTACCCCTAGTGGGAGGGCCCTACGACGACATTCACCGGCAACTGCTCAGAGGACAGCTTTGTCTATTTTGCTTCTCAGGGAGGGCTCCAGAAAACCGCCAGGTGGTGATGGCTTGTCCCTTGCTAGACAAAGGCCAGGTGCTAGGGGATCTGTGGATTTTTCGCTCGGCTGCACGTCCTTTTGACAACCAGGAGATCCAACTGATCCAGCAAGTGGCCAACCAATGCGCCATTGGGCTGCGCCAGGCACGCCTGTTCCAAGCTGCCCAAGAGCAGGTGCAAGCCCTGGAGCGGCTTAACCGTCTTAAAGATGACTTTATCAGCACCGTCAGCCACGAGCTACGCACCCCCCTGGCCAGCTTGAAGATGGCTCTGAAGATGCTGCAGATGGCTCCCTCTCCCGAAAAACGAGCTCAATATCTAAGCATTGCCGAGCGAGAATGCCAGCGGGAAATCGAGCTCATCAACGACCTGCTGGATCTGCAGCGCCTGCAGGCGGGGGCCTATGCTCTGCAGGTGCAAGCCCTCACCTGGCGGGAGCTGCTGGGGGATCTGCTGACCGTTACCGAGGAGCGGGCCCACGCCAAGGGGCAGAGCTTTCAAGCCAGCGTCCCCCTAGAAAGCAACCTCACGACGGATCCCTTGCTGTTGAGCAGGATCCTGCGCGAGCTTTTGCACAATGCCGTCAAATACACCCCAGCCCAGGGATCCATCCGCTTGCAAATTGAAACGGAAAATCCTCAAAGCCGCATCCAGGTTAGCAACAGCCAAGAGATCCCTGCCGAGGAGCTGACGCGCATCTTTGAGCGCTTTTACCGCATTCCCAGCAAGGATCCCTGGAAGGAAGGGGGCACGGGGCTGGGCTTGGCCTTGGTGAAACAGATGGTGGATCAGTTGCGGGGATCCATCGAGGTGAGCAGCACCGCCGGCTGGACAACCTTTACGCTCCACCTGCCCCATCTGCCGCAGCTTTGACAAAGTTTTGCCAGCGAGGAACTGGGGTGCTGAGCGGATCCCTGTGAGTCGCGTTTGTATCCGGGATCCCAATTGGCCGCCAACCCAGCCCTCTCGATCTGGTCACGGTGCTGAAAACACAGGGCAGAGAGGGTTTGTTGCGAGTAAGTTTCAATTCACAACTTTTTCTTAATAAGTGATTTCGATTCTTGAGGATATAGCTTACTTTGTTACCTGTAGAGCGTTCCTTGCCAAAAACCTATGAGCATTGTTGCCCAAGTCATCGCGCAGTCGGATGCGGCTGATCGCTTCCTCAGCAGTGCCGAGATTGCCAAGCTAGAAGATTTCTTCAGCAAGGGTCAAGTGCGTATCCGAGCCGCCAAAAAGTTAGCGGAGAACGAGCAAAAAATTGTCCAGGAAGGCAGCAAACGTTTTTGGGCCAAATGCCCCAACACCCCCAGCAATAAAGGCAATCCTCAAAAGACAGCCCTCTGTCAGCGGGATCAAGGCTGGTACATCCGCTTGGTTAGCTATTGCATCTTGGCGGGAAACGATAAGCCGCTAGAGGACATCGGCCTGAACGGGATGCGCGAAATGTATACGTCCTTGGGCGTGCCGCTGCCGAACCTGCGGGTGGCCATGAGCTGTCTAAAAGAAGTAGCCGCCGGTATTCTTTCTTCGGAGGAAATGGCTTTGGCAGCCCCCTACTTCGATCGACTGATTCGCGCTTTTTGAATGGATAAGTTAGTAGACACTTTGCTGCGGGGTTGCTCGATTTTGTTGAGGACTTGAGTTGTGTTGCCCTTAAGATTTGCGAGTTTGAGGTTTAAGCTTGCTTGCAGGCTCTGATGTCTTAAGCTGCAACTCAATAAAAGTTCTCACAGGCAATGCCTGAGCAAGCGGTGCAAGGATCCCGTCCCGCTAACGCAAGCAGAATTTGTCCAATTGCCTCAAAAAAATAGTCCATATCAGTGCTTGGAGGAAAAGTCATGAAAGACACCATTACTTCCCTGATTAACCCTGCCGATGAGAAAGGCTCCTACTTAGATGCCGCAGCTCTGGAACAGTTAAGTCGCTATTTCCAGAGTGGCAACATGCGCGTCAAGGCGGCTAAAACCATCAGCTCCAGCGCCAGCAGCATTATCAGCCAAACCGTTGCCAAAAGCTTGCTCTATGGGGATATCACCCTGCCGGGGGGCAATATGTACCCCACCCGGCGCTACGCGGCCTGCCTGCGGGATCTGACCTATTTTCTGCGCTATGCCACCTACGCCATGTTGGCTGCCGATACTTCTATTTTGGATGAGCGGGTGTTGCAGGGTTTGAAAGAAACTTACATCACTCTCGGCGTTCCCATCGATCGTGTCATTCAAGCCTTGAATGCTATGAAGGAGGTGCTGACGGAAAGTCTTGGCACAGAGGCAGGTCAAGAGATGGCCGTTTATCTTGACCACATTATTGCCGGTTTGAGCTAAACCTGCCTGTAGCTGACTGAGGAACTACCTATGAAAACCAGAAAGACGCACCCATCAGGCTATCCCTGGTGGGCAGGTAACGCTCGATTGATGAACCTCTCCAATACTTTTATCGTGGCACATGTGGCTCATGCGGCTTTGATCATGGCTTGGGCAGGGGTCTTCACCCTGTTTGAGCTGGCCAAGTTCTCGCCAGAGCGGCCCCTATACGAGCAAGGGCTGATTTTGCTGCCCCACCTGGCCACGTTGGGATGGGGGGTCGGCAGCGGCGGCCAGATTGTCAATACCTTTCCCTACGTGGCCATTGCTGCCATTCACCTGGTGGCTGCGGGCGTGTTGGCTTGGGGGGCCTACTTCCACCAAACCCGACTTCCCCCCAGCTTAGATATGGAATTTGGCAGGGCCGCCAAGTTTCACTTTGCTTGGGATGATGCCAAAACATTGGGGGTAATTTTGGGGCACCACCTGCTAGTTTTGGGCTTGGGATCCCTGTTGTTGGTGGCCAAGGCAATGCTATTTGGGGGGTTGTACGATGCCAATAGCGATCAGGTACGCCTGGTTACGGCTCCAACTTTAGATTTTGCCACCCTTTGGGACTACCGCACCCATTTGTTCGATGTCAACAATTTGGAAGACTTGGTGGGGGGCCATATTTATGTGGCAGCTCTTCTCTTGCTGGGAGGGGTGTGGCACATTTTGGTTCCGCCGTTTGAGTGGGTTAAAGCTCGCTTTCTTTTCTCGGCAGACGGGATCCTCTCCTACTCTCTATTTGGCATTGCTCTGGCCGGCTTTGCGGCCTCTTATTATTGTGGGTTTAACTCGCTGGCCTACCCGGTGGAGTTTTATGGCCCCACCCTAGAGCTGAAATCCGCGTTCACCCCTTACTACTTCGATCCAAATCAAACCGGAGCGTGGAACTATTCCTCGAGGGTTTGGCTGGCCAATGCCCACTTCTATTTGGCCTTCTTTTTCCTCCAGGGATCCCTGTGGCATTTTCAGCGAGCTATGGGCTTTGATGTTGGCAAAATGCTGCAGTCGTGGCAACAGGGCCGGCAGGAAATGACCTCTCAAGGGGTATATCAGGTTCAATTTCAGTGCCGACCTCAGCCCAACTTTGCAATTTTTTACGATCCTCCCTTTGCCGATCCAGAGCCTTTATCTGTATCTCCGGGGGATGTCTATTGGTATCAGCCGCCCAGAGCCCGCAGCTTCAGCTCTCCATCGCTGATCAACGGTGTTCGGCAAACTCTCTATGAAGTGAACTACACCCTCAGAAGGTGGATCTTCTACGAGCCTGCCAGAGGGAAAAGTACTTTCAATCGTTCTAACTTGAAGGCAGGCTATGGTTCGCCTAGGCCGGAGACCGATTTCTCGAAGTTTGCTCGACCCCTGCCCAAAGTCTTCTACGAGCCCGGCAAGGTACAGGCTTAACCTGTGGCCAGCCGTGATAGAACAGCTTGCTGGCTGATCCCCGGCTCCTCTCTCCTCTTTTGGGAGAGGGGCTGAAGCGCCTCAATCTTCTTGAAAAGACTATACAGTTTTTTCCGACTCAAGAACCGGTGTAGAGCCATAGGGGCAAGCCCGAGGTGCTCACTTCAAACTGCAAACGCGCCAGAGCTTCTGCTGCCGGCAGAAACCGAGACCAGCCTCTGCGCCGGGGGAGCAGATCGTAGAATTTGGCATCTGTCGGCAACCCCGCCAGCTCTGCCGCCAAGAGGCGAGCATCCTCTTCCGTGCCCAAGCGATCCACCACGCCTAGGTGGAGGGCCTGCTCTCCACTGAAAATGCGGCCATCGGCAAAAGTCCTGACCACATTCAAACTCAACTTGCGGGCAGCGGCAACCGTCTGCACAAACTGACCGTAGGTGATATCGATCAACTCTTGCAAGATGTTTCGCTCTTCTGGGGTCAGCTCGCGATCAAACGAGAGAATATCTTTGTAGGGGCCAGACTTGATCACTTTAAATGAAATCCCCACTTTATCCAAAAGACGCTCGATATTATTGCCTCGAATGATCACGCCGATGCTGCCGGTGATCGTTCCTGGGTTGGCGACGATTTTTTCCGCTCCCATGGCGATATAAACCCCCCCAGAGGCGGCAATGTTGCCAAAGCTGGCAACAATGCGGGTGCCTTTTTGTTCCCGCAAACGCAAGAGAGCACTGTAGATTTCTTGGGAGTCGGCCACTGTTCCGCCGGGGCTATCGATGCGGAGCACTAGAGCAGGGAGCTGTTTTTCTTCCACCTCTTTTAGGGCTTTGAGAACGCGCTCGCGGGCTTTGCCATCAATGGCCCCTGCCACCTCGATGCGACCAATTTGCCGACGCAAACCACCCCAGAATAATCGCTTCAGCATAGACAAGAACTGGATTGGGATAAGTACATATTTGTATCATGAATGGCGGCTCGTGGCCCGGTCAACCGGTCGCTTAGACGCTGCCATACACCGGGATCACCGCGCCCCTCAGATCCCGCGCCGCTTCCGAGACCAAAAAAGCGATCACCTGCCCAATGGACTCCGGCTTTACCCACCGCTCGGCTTGCGCGGATCCCATGGCGGCGCGGTTGGCCGGCGTGTCGATGATGCTGGGCAGAATGACGTTGGCGGTGATGTCGGTGCCTTGGGTCTCGGCGGCAATGGTGCGGGTCAGAGCCACCACCCCTGCTTTGGAAGCGCAGTAGGCCGCCAATTGCGAGCCCGGCTCCACTGCGCCGCGGGATCCCACCGTTACAATCCGCCCATAGCCCTGCTGCCACATCTTGCGCAGGCTGTGCTTGCAAGCTAGGAAAGTGGTGGTGAGGTTGAGGTCAAAGTCGCGCCGCCAGTCTGCCAAGCTGTACTCGTGGGTGGGGCCCATGGCAAAGCCGCCCACCAAGTGGATCAGCCCATCTACGCGGGGCAGGTCGGCAATGGCGCGGGCAACCGCCGCCTCGTCCAACAAATCCACTTGCACAAAGCGCACCCGATCCAGAGCACTGGCCGGCAGGCGCTGCCGCAGCACGGCTAGCTCCTCCTCCTGTCGGTAGGTCAGGGTCAGCTCTGCCCCGCTGGCCAGCACTACGGGAACCACCCCCAACCCCAGCCCGCCGGTGCCACCGGTTACAAGAATCTGTTTGCCTTGGTTGTCGAGCATAGGTTCGCCCTTAAAAAGCCTTTCCTCAAGCCAAAAAGCGCTGGGCATCCAGCCACCGTCTTTTCCCACCCTACCGCGATTCTTATTCCTCTTGAGGGGCAGCCTTGGGCGCTTTCTCCAGCAGTAGGTCGCTCAAGGCCAGCCAGTGGGGCAGATCCAGCTCTTCGGCGCGGGCATCGGGGCTGAGGCGGAGCTGAGCCAACGCTGCTGCGACCGCCTCTCGCTCCACCAAGCTCCCCAGGGCATTGGTGAGCTTCTTGCGGCGGGTGGAGAACCCTTGGCGAAGGAGTTGGTGAAACCAGCGGGGATCCCGAGCAGGGGTGGGGGCGGGGCGGGGGGTGAGGCGAATCACAGCGGATTCCACCTTGGGGGCCGGCTGGAAAGCGGTGGGAGGCACTTTACAGATCAGCTCGCAATCGGCCAGATAGCGCGTCCGCAGGCTCAGGGCACCGTAGGCTTTGCTGCCGGGGCCAGCCTGAAGGCGCTCGGCCAGCTCTTTTTGCACCAAGAGGACGATGCGCTCGAACTGTCTGACCGGCTGGGCCGGGGATCCCAGCACTTTCTCCAGAATCGGGCCGGTGAGGTTGTAGGGGATGTTGGCCACCAGCAGGCGGGGCTGAGGCGGGAGCGGCAGGCGAAGAAAATCTCCTTCCACCAGGTGAAAACGCGGCTGGTCGGCAAACCGTTTTTGCAGCAGCCGGCACAGATCCCGGTCGATCTCCACCGCCACCACCTGGACGCCCTGGGCCAGCAATCGCTGCGTCAACTGCCCGGTGCCGGGGCCGATCTCCAGCACCCAAATGGGATCTGCGCCTGCCTGAGAGCCATCCAGGTGGGCAGCCCGCACAATGGCTGCGTGGACAGCGGGATCCTTGAGCCAATGCTGACCAAACCGTTTGCGAGGATGGGGCATAGTTAGGCGAATGATCGAGAAGAAATGGCCGGACGGATCATCGCTGGGCCGGGTGGGGAACAGAAATCAAGGTGGGATCGGTATCCTCAGGTCTATCTTGGGTTGATCCGGCGGCAATTGTCTCTGGGCTTGCATCCCCGCCCAGCAGCGGCCGGCGGTAGAGGGGTACCGTAAAGGTAACGGTCGATCCCAGCCCTTCGCCCAAGCTGTAGAAATTGATCTCCCCCCCCATCGCCTCCACCAGCCGCTGGCTGATGGCCAGGCCCAAGCCCGTTCCCCCATATTGGCGGGTGGTGGAACCATCCACCTGGGTAAAAGCCTGAAACAGCTTTTGCTGCTTTTCCAGCGACACCCCGATGCCGGTGTCGATGACGCGGATGCGGGCCAAACCCGGGTTGCCGGGAAGGATATCCGCCCGCACGGTCACCGAGCCTTTGGGGGTGAACTTGATGGCATTGCCCACCAAATTGAGCATCACCTGCAACAGGCGTTGGTAATCGCCCAAGAGCAAAACCTGATCTGAGGTGGTGGGCAGATGAAAGCTCAGCTGTAGGCCCTTTTGGCTGGCCTGCAGGCTGGTTTTGGCTGCCACATCCTTAAACAAAGCTTGCAGGTCGCAGGGCTGAAACTCCAACTGCATTTTGCCCGCCTCGATCTTGGCGATGTCCAGCACGTCGTTGATCAAGGCCAACAGGTGCAGGGCCGAGCGATAGGCCTCCTGCAAAAAGTCCAGCTCCTCTTCGCGGCTTTCGGCCATCCCGTCCAGCACCAGCTTGATAAAGCCGATGATCCCATTGAGAGGGGTGCGCAGCTCATGGGAAGTATTGGCCAAGAACTGACTTTTCAGTTGGTTGGCCGATTCCGCTTGGGCACGGGCCTGCTCCAGCTCTTTGTTTTTCTGGCGCAGTGTCTGGTTGGCCAACTGTAGGCGGGTGGCCAGTTGGCGGCTTTGATCCAGCAAGATGGCGTGGGCAATCGCCGTGCCCAGGTAGGTGGCAATGCTCTGCAGCACCTGGAGGTGGCCGGCCTGCCAAACGGGAACGCCGTTGGGCGGCAGCACTTCCAACCAGAGCAGGCTGTTGGCATAGCCGCGATAGGACATGGCAATGGCCAGACGGCGCTCCATCAGCACCGGCTCTTCCTGCCTCAGGGCCTGCAGCAGATGGGGATAATCCGCCAGTCGCAAGGTCTGGTTCAGCAGCGAGGGATCCCCTGGGTTGCGGCGGTACTCGGCGTTAACCGTGAGGGAATCCTGCCCCACTTCGTAGAGGGCCAGCAGGCAGCGATCCACCCCAAACAATTGCCCCAACTGCTCCACCGTCTGCTGGCACAGCTCGCGAATGTCTAGGGAGTGGCCGATGTTGCGCAGCAACTGGGCCGTGATCCCCTGCACCGGATCAGCCAAGAGGGGATGGGGCTGGGCAGTGGGGCTGCTGGCTCCGCCGGCCAAGTTGAAAGGCGTTGCCCCCAACAGCTTGCCCACCACCGAGACGGCTACCACCGCCCCTTCCATGTCCCGTACCGGGTTGAGGGAGAGATGCAAGTGCAACTTGTAGCGGGGCGAGTTCACCTGACATTGGTAGGAAAGGGGATCCCCAGTCTCAAACACCTGGTTGAGCTGGGCTTCGTACTCCCCGGCGTTGGCCACCTCCCAGATTTGCTGTCCACTCACGATGTGCTGAGGGTGGATGCCATATTTCTCAGCCTCTTCCCAATAAAAACCCCAGAAGCGCCTCTGGCGATCCTGTGTGTAGAAAATCGGAGTGGGTCGAAGCACGCCCATGTGGGAAGAGGCCACCATCGCGTCGGGGAAACACAGGCCCAGAGCTCAGGTTTTCCCTGAGGAGGCTGGGCTGGCGGGATCAGAGGCCGGGCGGGTTAGCGGGGCAGAGTCTTTGCTGAGACGGGCGAAGATCATGCGGCCTGCTGAGGTCTGAATGGCGCTGGTTACCACAACGGAGCGGGTTTTGCCCAAAGAGCGCTGCCCTTCTTCTACCACCACCATGGTGCCGTCCTCCAGATAGCCTACCCCCTGGCCCGGCTCCTTGCCCTCGCGGGTGATCTTGATATCGAAGCTATCGCCGGCAACATAGATGGGCCGCAGCGCCTCGGCCAACTCATGCACATTCAGCACCTTAACCCCCTGCAGAGTCGCCACCTTCTTCAGGTTGTAATCGGTGGTGAGCAGCGTTCCCCCTACAGCTTGGGTAAGGCGCACCAGCTTTTCGTCGACGGTGGTCAGATCGGGATAGTTGGCTTCGTGAATGACGAAGCGCTCAGGATAGGCCTTTCGTAAAGCTTGCAGCGTATCGAGGCCTTTGCGGCCCCGCTCTCGTTTTTGGGCATCGGCCTTGTCGGCGATGGTTTGCAGTTCCGTCAGCACAAAGCGGGGAACCACCAGGGTTCCCTCCAAAAAGCCTGTCTCGATTAACTGGGCCACTCGGCCATCGATGATGGAGCTGGTGTCCAAAACCTTGGCCGTGGCAGCCACCACATTGCCCTCTGCCCAAAGGGCTGCCTGGAGAGCATAGTTGGGGTTCAACAGCCGCAGCAGCGAGGGGCCATGGGTATCGGCCAGGCTGACCCCCAGATAAGCAAAAGCCAAGCTGAAAAAGACCGAAGCCAGCGGCTCGAGAAAGCGGTTGAGTTGAGGGGGCAGCGGCAACAAATATACAGGAGCCATGGCCAAGTTGGCGATCACCAAACCAATCACCAGCCCCACCGAGCGGCTGATCAACACGTCCGGCGGCAGGGAACGCACATTGGCCTCGAAGCGACGGTAGCTCCAGCGCACCAGGGATCCCAGAGCCAGCCCTGCCAGCACGCCGAAGCCGCTGGTGACGACGCGGGCTCCCTCCACATTGGCCCCCTGAATGGCGGCAGGAGGGAGCAGATCCAGGCCATAAAACCCAAGGCCAGCCCCGGCCAACATGAAGATCGCGATCAGTAAAGCGTCTAGCATAAAGAATAAAGACAGCCCTGCTGAGTGGGTAACGCTGCTGGGAATAGGCAAATCCGCTTCCTATTCTAGTCGTCTGGTGTTGGATGGATCCGGACAACCAGACTAGCCCTCTCCCCGCAAGATTCAGACTATGTTGAAATCATAGCGATCCCTGGCTGCCTTGAGGGGGCTGGGGGGAAATCGCTACAATCCAAACTCGATGAGGCTGAAAGCAACCATGGCACAAGCACTGGAACTCAATAGCGCGAACGTCGAGAAAGTCCTAGACGAGCTGCGCCCTTACTTGATGGCCGATGGGGGCAATGTGGAGTTGGTGGAAATCGACGGCCCGGTGGTCAAGCTGCGCCTGCAGGGGGCCTGCGGTGCCTGCCCCAGTTCCACCCTGACCCTGAAAATGGGCATTGAGCGCAAGTTGCGGGAGAGCATCCCCGACATCCTAGAAGTGGAGCAGGTGTTCTGAGGATTCTGCCGCTTCTGGTCTGTTATCCTGGTTCCCTGAGGCAGCAGGCCTGTCCGTCGCCCTGATCCTCTGCCTCTTGGCTTTTCTTCCTTCTTTACCTGCACGCCAGCCCATGCCTGTTCTCCTCTCCATCGCCATTCTCGCCCTGCTGATCCTGGTGCATGAGGCAGGCCATTTTGCGGCGGCCAAGTTACAAGGGATCCACGTCAACCGCTTCTCGCTGGGGTTTGGCCCGGTGCTGTGGCGCTACCAAGGTAAGGAGACGGAGTACGCCATTCGCGCCCTGCCGCTGGGGGGCTATGTGGGCTTTCCCGACGAGGACGAGCGTTCCCCCTACCCGCCCGATGACCCGGATCTGCTGAAGAACCGTCCTGTGTTGGATCGCCTGGTGGTGATGAGTGCCGGGGTGATGGCCAACCTGATCTTTGCCTATCTGGTGCTGGTGTTGATGTTTGCCTCGGTGGGCATCCCATCGGTGGCGCGCATCCATCCCGGCATCCTCATCCCTCAGGTGATGACGGATAGCCCGGCGGAGCGGGCCGGCCTGCAGGCGGAAGATGTGGTGTTGCGGGCAGCCGACCACGACTACAGCGCCATCGCCGACGAGACGGCGGCCTTGGCAGCCCTGAACGATTTTCAGGCGCTGATCCGCAGCAGCGAGAACCAGCCCGTTGCCCTAAAGGTGCAGCGCGGGGCAGGGGATCCCTTCCAGTTGACGGTGATCCCGGAGCTGCGGGGGGAGACGGTGGCCATTGGGGTGACCTTAGCGCCCAACCAGGAGGTGACCTTGCGCCCCGCCCGGAACCTGGCCGAGATCTTCACAGAGGCTGGAAACGCCTACCAGCGGGTGGTGATGCTGAATGTAAACGGTTTGCGGCAGTTGGTTGAGAATTTTCAAAGCACGGCCACACAGGTCTCCGGCCCGGTGGGGATCGTCAAGATCGGCGCGGATCTGGCGCGGGATGATGCTGCCAGCTTGTTTAATTTCACCGCTTTGATCAGCATCAACCTGGCTTTTCTCAACCTGTTGCCTCTGCCCGCTTTGGATGGGGGGCACATCGCCTTTTTGATCCTGGAAGGGATCCGCGGCAAACGGCTGCCCAAGGAGCTAGAAGACCGGGTGATGCAGACAGGCCTGGTGTTGTTGCTGGGCTTGGGGGTGGTGCTGATCTTCAAAGACACCCTCGCCATCGTTACCGGGTCGGGCTAGGGAAAGATGGCCAGCAAACGGGCCTTGCGCCAGCGCGCTTTGGAGATCCTGATCCGGCTGAAGCGCCACTACCCCAACTCCACTTGTGCCCTCCACTACCAAACGCCGCTGCAACTGCTGGTGGCCACCATTTTGTCTGCCCAGTGTACCGATGAGCGGGTTAACCAGGTCACCCCAGAGCTGTTCCGCCGTTTCCCGGATGCCCAAGCGCTGGCAGCAGCCCCGCGGGAGGAGATCGAGGCCCTCATCCATTCCACCGGCTTCTATCGCAACAAGGCCAAACACATTCAGGAAGCCTGCCGCAAGATCCTGAGGGATTTTGGCGGTCAAGTGCCCCGCACCATGCCGGAGCTGCTCACCCTACCCGGTGTAGCGCGTAAGACGGCAAATGTGGTGCTGGCCCACGCTTTTGGCGTCAATGCCGGGGTTACTGTCGATACCCATGTCAAGCGCCTCAGCCGCCGCCTCGGCCTTACCGAGCACGAGGATCCCGTGCGCATCGAAAAGGATCTGATGCAGTTGTTGCCACAAGCGGATTGGGAAAATTGGTCCATTCGCCTGATCGACCATGGGCGGGCCATTTGCACCGCCCGCAAACCCCTCTGCGAGCAGTGTTTTTTGGCCGACCTTTGCCCCAGCGCCCCTCTCTCGGACGGGAAGACGGACAAAGAAGCAGCGACAGCCGTCCAGACCTGAGCGCCTGGCAGCAGGGATCCGGTTTTTGGGCTTCCCCTCGCCCTAGAATAGGCTGCATGGACGATCAACCGACTAGAGTGACACCTGTTTTGGTTATTGCCGGGCTGACGGGATCCGGGAAAACCCTGGCCATCCAGCAATTGGAACAACTGGGCTACACCGGCCTAGAAGGGATCCCGCCTGGCCAGGTGATCCCTTTGGTGGAGGCGATGCGGCCCCACCACACTGCTTTGGCCCTCAGTTTGAATCTCCACGCCCAGGAGTACCGGGATCAGGTTCCCACCCTGGCTGCCTGGGTGCAATCGCAAGGGATCCCTTTTCTCTTTCTGGAGGCTCGCCCCCTGGTATTGCTCAACCGTCTCAGCGCCCACCGCCGCCCCCACCCCCACCACCCTGGCGGTGGCCTGTTGGAAGCCATTGAGCAGGAAGTGCGCGATCTGGCTCCGCTGCGAGAGCGCTGCACCCACTGGTTGGATACCTCCGACCTCAATGCCCAGCAACTGCGGCAGCAATTGCAAGCTCTGGCCCACGGGATCCCGCAGCCGCTCAACCTGCGGCTGGTCAGCTTCGGCTTCAAGTACGGCGCCCCCCCCGATGCCAACTTGCTCTTCGATGTGCGCTTTTTGCCCAACCCCTTCTTTCAGCCCCACCTGCGCCACCTGACCGGCCAGGATCCGCCCCTGCAGGAGTTCCTGTTTGCCGATCCGGTTACCCAATCCACCTACCAGCACATCGTTTCCCTGATCCAGGCCTTTTGGCCCCACTACCGGGCAGAACGTCGCCCCCACCTAAGTGTGGCCATCGGCTGTACCGGCGGCCAACACCGCTCGGTGGCCCTGGTGGAGCGCCTGGCGCAAGATTTGCGACCTTGGACCGTCCCTGCTGGCAACCCTGCCCTGCCTGCCCTGAACATCCAGGTGCAGCACCGCCATTTGCTGGATTCGCAGCGGGAGCTGGAGGCCCGCTTCGGCCCGGCGAGCGGCTCCGTCAGTGTTGCGCAGCAACAGGTTAGGATCCCTTTGGCCGGCGTTTCTGTACCTCCCCATGGCTAAGCCTGTGCCCAGCAACAAGTCCCTCGCTTGGGGCATGCGCCGCCGCAAGACTGCTTGGCCGGGCAGTGGCTGGAAATGGCTCTTTCCCGGTCTGGCCGTTAAGCGCTGGCTCACCCTGGCCGTGGGGGGCGTGCTGCTGATGGTGCTGGGCATCGCCATCTGGACGGAGCTGACCCCCATCTTTCGCCTGAAGCGGCTGATCGACATCACCCTGCGCCTGATCACCACCTGGATCCCCAACAACATCAGCGGCCCCTTGGTAACTGGGATCGGCCTGGTGATGGTGGTGCTGGGCTTTCGCAGCGCCATGCGCTCCATCGAAGATGTGCTGATCCCAGAGGGGGATGAGGCGCTGGTGGATAAGCTGCTGTCGCGGCGGCGCCTCAGCCGTGGCCCCCGCATCGTGGTGCTGGGGGGCGGCACCGGCCTCTCCAACCTGCTGCGGGGCCTGAAGCGCTACAGCTCTAACATTACCGCCATCGTCACCGTGGCCGATGACGGGGGATCCTCAGGGCGCCTGCGACGGGAGATCGGCGTGTTGCCCCCCGGCGACATCCGCAACTGCCTCACCGCCTTGGCCAACGAAGAAAAGTTGCTCACGGAGCTGTTCCAGTACCGCTTCCAGGCGGGGGAGGGGCTGAGCGGGCACAGCTTCGGCAACCTCTTCATCACCGCCCTCACCGCCGTAACCGGGGGCGACCTGATCCGGGCCATCACCGCCACCTCGCAAGTCTTGGCCATTCAGGGACGGGTGCTGCCGGCCACGCTGGCGGATGTCACCCTCTGGGCGGAGTTGAGCGATGGCCGCCGCGTGGTGGGGGAGTCCAACATCGCCAAAGCCGGAGGACGCATCTATCGGATTGGCTGTGATCCCCCCAACCCGCCGGCCCTGCCGGAAGTCATCGAGGCCATTGAGGCGGCAGAGTTTGTGGTGCTGGGGCCGGGCAGCCTCTACACCAGCATTATTCCTAACCTGTTGGTACCGGAAATTGTGGAAGCTCTGGCCAAAAATATGGCGCCCCACATCTACGTGTGCAACATCATGACCGAGCCGGGGGAAACCGACGGCTATACCGTTGGGGATCACGTCATGGCTTTGGATCGGGTGGCGGGCGTGCGCCTATTTGACGGCGTGCTGGTGCAGCGGGAGCCGCCTTCCCCACGGGCTCTGGAGCATTACCGCCGCAGCGGCTCCGAGTTTGTGATGTTGGATCCTGACAAACTGGCCTACCTGGGCTGCCGCGCCGTTTTGGCCAACGTCATGCAAGAAGATCCGCAGACCGGCTTGGTGCGCCACAACCCCGAGCGCTTGGCGGCAATGCTGATGCGCTGGTTCGACAGGCACCGATAGGACACTCCGGAGAAGCATCAGCGCTGGCGGGAATAAGGTCGGGGATAGGGGCGGCGCATCTGGCGAGCCAAGTACACCTGAAAGGTTTGTGCCACCACGCCCGCCCGCTGTAGCGGGATCTCTGCCACCGGTTCAATTTGTTCAAAATGGTTGCCGTAGGTGGCCGCGATCCCCGCCCTTGGCTGAAACAGCTTGGAGGTAACCAACAGCCCATTTTTTCCCAGCCAATCTTCAGGTTGCGACCAAAAGGCAAAGCCGCGCAGATCTTCATCCAGGCAGGTGAGGGGCTTATCCGTCAGCGGCGCCAAGGCCATGCCGATCTGGCCGCCCAAAAAGTAGGCGTTGGTGAAGATGAAATCCGCCTCGGCAAGAGCCTGGGCCAAGCGGGGATCCGTCTGCAACTGCCGCCGCAACTGTTCAATTGCAATCAACTGAGTCGAGGGATCCCGTTCCACCGGCCACAGGCCCAGCCCACCGGGAGCCTGGAGAAGGCCGTAGCGCACATGGGCCAGCCCCACCCCCACCAACAGGCCCACCGCCACCGCCGTTCCCGCCAAGAGCCGCTTCGCTCCTGGCCACCTTTCCCAACGGGATCCCAAAAGTAAGCTCAGCACCCAAAACCCCGGCATGGGCCAGGTGGGCAAAATGGGCCGATAGCCCCCCATCAAGGTAAAAGCCAGCACCAGCGGCAGCCCACAGGCCAGGATTAGAAGATGCTTCAGCTCCTGATCCGTGAGGCGTCTTCCCTGAAAAAGCACCAGCCCCACCCGCCCACCCTCAGCCAAGCTCAGCCCCAGCAAAGGGATCCCCAAGGTTGGGAAAAGATAAAAAATTTCCGCCAGCACCGTCAGAACCAGCTCTTGCAGTTGGTACCCTGCCTCCGGCACCGCTCGCCCCCCTTGGAAGCGAAAGGAGACCCAATCCTGCTGGGCGTTCCAGATCAGCACCGGGCTGAAGGCCGCCAAGAACCCCAGCACTGCCAAGAGCGCCCATCCCGACCTGAGGGCGCAGCGGTGGGCCGGGCTGAGCAGACAAAAGAGCACCAGGCCAAACCCCAACGCCAGGCCGTGGTATTTGCCCAGGCAGGCCAGCCCCACCAATAGCCCAATCAGCGCCAGCCGCGGCCCCGGTCGGTAGCGAGCCGACCCATAGACCCCCAATTTCCCCTCCACTAAGGGAGCCGGAAAAAACTCCTGGGCAGCCACCCACAGGGTTGCCGCCGTAAAAAACATCAGCGGGCTATCCGGCAGGGTCAGCACTCCAAACCCAATCCAGAAAATGGGCGCGATGCTGATGGTTGCCAGGGTGATCAGCCCCGCCTGCAGCGAAAAAAGCCGCGCCGCCGTGAGGTAAAGCAACAGGGAAGAGCCAGTGTAGGCCAGCAGGGATCCCAGTCGAATCGAAAAAGCCGACACCTGCCCCGTCAAAACAGGCCCCAAGCCCGTTGTCCAGGCCACCAGTGGCGGATGGTCAAAATAGCTCCAGTCCAGATGGCGAGTGTAGAGGTAGTAGTAGGCCTCGTCAAAGCCCGGCGGCAACAGAGCAGCCACCCAGCAGCGCAGAAGCAGGCCCAACCCCAAAATCCACAGAGCAGCTTTCGGCACCACAGGGGATCCCTTTAAGCGCGTGGACAGGTGTTATTGTCTCAGCTTTGGCCGGGCTTGTCCCCAAAAACCCAAGTGGGGGCTCAGAATAGGCTAAGCCTAAGACGTTGCCTCCGGCAGCCTTACCGGACACCCCAAAAGCTGGCCCAATTGCTCCGCCTCCGCCCTTGCCTTGCCATTGTCAGAACCGAAACTGAGATGCAACAAAGGCTCTCCCGATGCCAGCTCCACCTTCACCGAAAAATAACTATCGCCATCGGAATCTGTTGACCTCTCAACTACAACTTGCTGAACATCTCTGAAGGAATAAGTTTTCCGCCCCCTTACACCAAAGGGAGTGAGGTACTCCACCAGGATCTGGTTGAGGGAGCGGTCAAAGGTCAGCCGACGCCTCTTCTTAATTAAAGCGAGTATTAGCAATAGAACCACCACTCCTGCTGGAGCCAGAGCAACAGCCAAGAAATCCTCTAAGGCAAAACCATCGCTGGCCACCAAGAGCTGGCTCTCTGCACTCATCCGAAACGATTGGATCTTTGTTGCCAGTTGCCGAGCCCCGCTCTCGCTGGCGGCTGACCAAGCTTTTGTTTCTCCTGCAGGAGTTATGAGAGTGACGTAGTAATAGGTTGTCTCGTCTCCTTCGGAGTCTGTTCGAGTTTCAGTTTCGGTTCCGGCTCCCCTTACGTCATAATAAAACTCGATCTGTTTTGGTAAAGGCAGCAGTGGCTGGAAGACCACTTCACAGGTGACTGTATCCTGATCAAGCCGATGGCAAGTAAAACGGCGATCCCTCTCAGAAAGCCCAATAGTTAGGATAAGTGGGAACGAAAAAAGCAACATTACAAAGGCAATACCGACAGCCCCAGAAACTACAGGCTCTAGATAAACACGCTTGCCGGGAGTTTGCTCCACGCATCTCATAGAACTCAGCTCCGTTGACCCTTTTGTGGTTGCCCTCATTATTGCTTGTCAATGTAGCATCTGTCAGTGTTTGAGAATACGAAGCTGTTCGGATATCAGCAGAATCACTTATGTTAGCCTATTCAAATCCAATGGCAATGAAATGGTCTATCACATCGATCTCCAACTCACCTCTTCCAAAAAGGGAGCGACTGAGGAGTGTCTTAATCTGGTTTGAAATAACTACACTCTCAAAAGCTGTGAGGTGGCGTTGTTGCCACGCAGCGCTGACATAGCAGTAGGATGGACGCCAAACTAGCGGTGGTGTCTGGTAGGGGTTGTGGTGGAAGTCAGATCTAGGGCTGGGCTACGGCGAGCTGAGCCCAAAAAACCGGAGACAGAGCAGAAGGGCCGGCAACTTGCCCACCGATACAGAAGAGGTGCTTGGCCCCCTTCACTGCCAAGCTCCAGGCGGTGGAGAACAACGTTGGGTTGGCTCCTGGGGGAACGGATCCCGACAGCTCGCCAGCTCGACTTTCGCGCCGGCATGACCGGCTTGGCTTTAATCATTGCCCTATTCCTGACAGGAGCACGTCTGGTTTATTTGCAACATCAACAGGCGCCCCTGTTGCAGCAGCGAGCTGAGGCCCAGCAGCGGGCTCAGTTGAGACCCTTCATCCCTCGTCGCTCGATTGTGGATCGCCGCTCCCTTGCCCAGCAGCAGGCAGAATTGCTGGCCGTGGATCGCCCTGTCTATACCCTTTGGGCCCACCCTCGCCTCTTCGGCAAGCGTACCCCCCAGGAGATTGCCACTGCTCTGGCCCCTCTGCTGCGGCGGCCAGTTGAGCAATTGACTCAGCAGTTGTCGGCCACTCACGCGGTACGGCTGGAGCGCTGGCTGTCGCCGGAAGTGGCGGCTCAAATTCAGGCTTTGTACCTGGACGGCCTGGAACTGGTGAGCGAGCGGCAGCGGGTCTATCCCCAGAAGGAAATGGCCGCCGAAGTGGTGGGCTATGTGGATCTGGATCACCGCGGCCAAGCAGGGCTGGAGTACTCTCAACAGGTCTTGCTGGAGCGGACGGTTCAGCCTGTCACCCTTCCCCGCGATGGCTACGGCCAGTTGTTGGCGGCCGAAGTGCCGGAAGGACTGTTGCAATCCCAGGAGACGGTGCTGCAGCTCACCCTGGATATGCGCCTGCAAAGGGCTGCCCGCGCCGCCCTGAAAGCCCAACTGCAACGGTTTCGAGCGCTGCGGGGCACGGTGATCGTCCTCCAGCCCCACACGGGGGAGATCTTGGCTCTGGTGGCCGAACCTACCTACGACCCCAACCGCTACTTCGAGTATGACCCCGGCCTTTTTCGCAACTGGGCTGTAACGGATTTGTATGAGCCGGGATCCACCTTCAAGCCCATCAACATCGCCATTGGACTGGATGCCGGCGCCTTTAGAGCCGATGAACGGGTGTATGACGAAGGACGGATCCTGATCGGTCAGTGGCCCATCCAAAACTACGACTACCACCAGCGGGGGGCCCATGGCTGGATGAGCGTCACCGATATCCTGCGCCAGTCCAGCAACGTGGGCATGGTCCAGCTGATGCGCAAACTGGATCCCCGCCAGTACTACAATGCCTTGGTACGATTGGGATTGAATGAGCGCAGTGGTGTGGATCTGCCCTTCGAGCCGGCCAGCCGTTTGAAGCCGCTGCGGCAATTCGTAACCGTGCCGGTGGAGCGAGCCACCGTTGCGTTTGGCCAGGGGCTGGCCCTCACCCCCCTGCAGTTGGCCACTTTGCATTGCATCATCGCCAACGGCGGGCTGAAAGTGCAGCCCCATGTGGTGCGCGGTCTGGTGGAAAAGGATACAGACACCTTGGTTTGGGGATCCCCGCAACCCCAGCCGGTGCGGGTGCTGTCGGAGCAGGCCACCCTGGCGGTGCGCATCCAGATGCGGGACGTGGTGGATTTTGGCACCGGGCAATCGGCCAAGATCGAGGGGTATGAGATCGGCGGCAAAACAGGTACCGCCCAGAAAGCAGGGCCGCGGGGGGGCTATCTGCCCGGCAAACGCATCACCAGTTTTGTGGGCTACTTCCCGGCCCTTCGCCCCAATTACGTGATCCTGGCAGTGCTCGACGAGCCCCAGGGGGAAGATGCTTTCGGCTCGACGACGGCGGCTCCCGTGGTTCGCTCGGTCATTGAGGAGATCATCACCCTAGAAGGGATCCGCCCCAATTCTACCGAGCGTGGCTACAGCAACTGAAAGCGGGGGCTAGGATCTTCAAGTAAGTTTAACTAGAGCTTTAACTAAATAGCAATGGAACGGATCGTGGCGTCGATCCCTAACTCCCCTCTCCCTGAGGGAGAGGGGCCGGGGGTGAGGGCCTCAGGGAGAGGGGCCGGGAGTGGTCGCGTGAGCGCTTCAGGAGTGTCTGAAATAAACAGACGTTCAAGACTTGTCGCCCCTGGGATCCAGCTTAACCTCTGCACTTTTCCAGCTCAGCTTGGAGTTGAGGTAGAAGTTCCAGAATACAACAATGCCGATCGCAATTAGGTTGGCCAACAGATAATGAATGCCCAAGCGCTCGGTTAGCAAGATCACCAGTGAAGAGTTAAGAAACAAGCCGATCAAGCAGATGACATTAAACTTTACCAGCCGCTTCAGGCGATTCAAGAGACCCGGCTGCAATCGGGTAACATGGCGAAATGTCCACAGATCGTTCCACAGGAAGTTATTGAGAATGGCCACTTCCGAAGCGATCAGCTTACTCGTGATGAGATCCCATCCTAAGTTGTCCGGATCGTGTAACAAATAGAGCAAAACCATGTCCACCACAGTGCCTGACAGGCCGACTGTGCTGAAGCGCAAAAAGGATCCCACCTGTCCTAGCGAGAAGCGCAGGTGGATGAGATGGTGGAGATACTGAAGACAGGTTTGCAGTTGAATTTTGCTCTCGCCGTTTTGGCGCTCCTGAAAGATGTAGCCGACTTCAGCAATGGTTGTCACCCGGCCCCGTGCCAGCACCTCGATCAGCAGTTTGTAACCCTTGGGGCTGAGCGGGATCCCGGCAATAGCCTGGCGTCTGACGAGGAACAACCCGCTGAGAGGATCCGACACCCGCCTGAAAACCCCTGGCAGCAAAACCAGCCCGATTGCTTGAGCTCCCCGAGAGACGAGGCGCCGGCCCAGGTTCCAGTGGCTCACCCCCCCCGACTCCACGTAGCGGCTGCCCACCACCAAATCTGCCCCTCTCTGCATGAGCGGCCACAGTTTGAGGACGATCTCCGGCGGATGCTGCAGATCCCCATCCATCACCCCCAGCACCTCGCCGCGGGCAACTTGCCATCCCCGCAATACGGCTGTGGCCAAGCCCCGTTCCCCCTGGCGGCAGATAACTTTGAGTTGGGGAAACTCCTCTTGCAATTCCTGGGCCAACTTGGCGGTGTAATCTGGGCTGTTGTCATCCACCACGATCAGCTCATAGGCTCCGGGTAGAATCGCGTCGAGGTGGGCGCACAACTGGCGAATCAAGCTGCCAATGCTGGAAGCTTCGTTGTAGGTGGGAATGACCAACGAAAGTTGAACAGGGCTGGGGTGGGATAGAGATGGGATCTGAATGGGAACTCCAGAAGCTTTGGGATGGGTAGATGAAGCAGGAGCTACATGGGGCATAAAGACTCTGTCCCGCTGACGCGAACAGGAGGCCATCCAAAAAACAATGGCAGGGGATCCCAACTCTGGGCCGTCTTGACTTGATCCGCAATTAATCCCTTATCCTACCGATGGATCAGCTTCAGGACTAGACCTTTCTCTACCTACCCAGCGATTCGCAAGGGTGCGCTCGGCTGAGAGGAGCCGGTGGGCGGGGGCATCGACATCGGCATTTGTGCCTGGTCAGGCTCCGGCAGCGAGGGGGCAGGGGTGACGCTGGGATAGGGGATGCGCTCGTGGTTGGATTCCCGCCACACCTCTACAAAAGCGTCTGCCACCACCTCCAAATCCTCCAGCGTCAGGCCGCTATCGACCAGTTGGCCATCTTGCCAACGGGCCTGGGCAATTTTGCGGACAACAGCCTTGGCCCGCTCAACCACCTCAGGGCCAAAGCCGTCGCTCAGGGTCATGCTGCGCAGGGCCGCCTCACAAGCATCGGCAAGCATTACCACCCCTGTCTCCTTGCTCTGGGGGATGGGGCCATCGTAGCGGAACAGCTCCTCGGGCACCGGCTGATCCCCGGCTTTCATCTGGGCTTGATGGTAAAAGTAAGCAATCAGGATCGTCCCCTGGTGCTCAGGGATAAAAGCTTGGACAGCGGTGGGCAGATTGTATTGCTTGGCTAGGCGCAGCCCATCGCTGACGTGGGCCTTGATGATCTGGGCGCTGCGATAGGGATCGTCCAGTTGCGTATGAGGGTTGAGGCCGCCCATCTGGTTTTCGATGAAGTAGCGGGCCTGCAGCATTTTGCCGATGTCGTGGTAGAGGGTGCCGGTGCGCACCAGCTCCACGTTAAGGTTCAGCTTCTGGGCAGCTCGTTCCGCCAAGGTGGCTACAAACAGGGTGTGCTGGAAGGTGCCGGGGGCTTCTGCCGCCAGCCGTCGCAGCAGGGTGCGGTTGGGGTTGCTCAACTCGATGAGGCGAATGGGGGTGGCCAGGTCGAACAAGCGCTCCAGGTAGGGGCTGGCTCCCAGCGCCACAATGCTCCACCCCAGCGTGATCCCTCCCCCCAAGGCCATCGCCAATAGATCGATGCCGCCAGTTGTGGTCAAGCTAACAGCCGCATAGGTGAGCATCTGCACCGCCGCCGCCCCTCCTCCCAACAAGGCCAGCTCTTCCCGAGAGCGGGAGCGCCCGGCCAGGGCGCAGGCCACCACACTGCCGGAAAGCAAGGGTGCGAAGGTGAGCAGATTGGCAGAGGAGACCAACGGCAAAAGTAACGCCTGGCCCACCACCACCACCAGGCCCAGCCCTGCCCCGTAAAAACTGCCCAGCAACAGCCCCACCGCCGGCAAGGAGCTGAACTCCAGCTTGAACAAAGTTGCCACAAGCGGAGCAGTCAGGGAAACCATCAGGATCAACACCCGATCCCGGCGGCGCAATCCCGGCTGCAAGCGTTGCTGCAAGGGGACGAAAATGGCCAAGCCCAAGCCCATGACGCCAGCCACCCCCACCAGGCCCCAGACGTTGATCCCGCGCTGGGTAAAACCAAAGTGATCCAAAATGAGAAAAATCTCGGGGGTGATGATCTGATCTGCTCGCACAATCACCTGGTTTTCCGCAACCGAGATCAGGACGGGCTCAACTTTTTCCAGCTCGGCGCGAATGCGCTGCTCGGTGCGCTGGGGATCCACCTCCACGTTGGGAACAAGCACCTGCTGCAGCCACTGATAGACCAGCGCCTGTAGCTCCTGCCGCTGGGCGGCACTGCCTGGAAAGGCCAGCTCGTCCAGTTGGGCTTGGATCCCTTCAGCGCGCACCTCGCGGGGCAGGCCATCCACAATGCCTATCTTCTGCAGGCGCTCCAAGACCCGCCGGCTCAGGCCCTGGAGCTGCTGCCACTCAGTCTCTGTTAAGTTGAGAACCGTGGCCGGGACAGGGGGGGTGAGCTGCTCCAGAGCCGGCAGAGCCCCTTGGTAGCGCTGTTGGGCCGCTTCCACCTGGGCAATTAACTGGGTATAGGGATCCGTGGCCGCCGTCTGAGTGGCCGCCCCATCCAACCAGGCCCGCTGCCAAACCTCGACCAGCTCTTGCCGGGCCCGCTGCTCTGGAAAAAGCGGCTCCAGACGTCCAGCAACCTCTTCCGACAGAGATTGAGTGGCTGCACGGGTGCGGATGGCCTCTTGTCGGACACGAGCCTGAAAGGCTTTCCACTCTTCTGGGGAAAGCTGGCGCAGGTAGATCTGCGTTGGCAGAGATAGCAACTGGACAGAAACATAGGGCAGAGAACCTGCCTCTTGTCGGATGGCCTCCACCGCTGCCAGGAGAGCCTCCAGATTTTGCCGCATGCTCTCGTTGGCGGTGCTGTTGATTTTGAGGGCTTGCACCACCCGCCGTCGCGCCTCGGCCTGCCGGGCCTGGGTGGCCTCCACATCTTCGATCTCTGCCGCAGCAGGAGCGAGGAAGGTTTGCGGGGAGCGGCTGCCGACGGTCAGTTGCGGCTCGTTGTAGTAGCGGATCCCGTGAACAGCAGTGAGGGAGAGAAGCGCTAGGGCATAGCCGGCAACCCGCTCCGGCAGGGGGGGCCTGCTCTTGCGAGGAGAGGCTGCCTGGCGTCGCCGAGTCCAGTGTTCCACGATGGGGCTGAGCAGGTTTTTCATGCGATTTGCCTGGCAGCGTCTTTCTCTTTTCTATCCCCTTTTGCCCCCCTAGCCCAGGAGATAGCCTAGTCGCCAATGGTAATCTGCCCGATCATGCCCGCTTCGGCGTGGCCAGGAATGGTACAGGCCAAAGAATAAACTCCAGATTTCAGGGGAATAAACTGCCACTCCACTGACGCGCCTGGCTTCAGCTCCAGCTCTCGGATCTGGCCCTTGATTTCCACGCCGGCCACTTCCAACTTGCGAGTCCAAACGGCATCGGCAAAATCTTTGGCGCTAAAATAGTGCTTCAACTGGCTGGGGTTGCTCAAGTGCAAACGGTAGAGGTTGCCGTTGCGAAAAAAGAGCTCCTTGGGCACAAACACCAACTGGTTATCGGCAGTACCTAACTCGACAGCTTTGTCCTGGGGCGTTTGCCGCGACAGATCCCGCGCCCAGGCCGGATGCGGGATCCCGCCGATCGACATCCCCAGACAGAGGCTCAATATCAGGAGATAACGCAACCCACGCAACATAACCCCAACATGGAAACTCGGCCTGAAAACCCAAGATAGCAGCTCAAGCGGGAGTGAAGAGATCTGCGCCTTGGCAGAGCTGCACCGTCGGGACTGGCCCGCCCACTTCCAGTCGTTCCATCGCCACAGCGGCAACGTAGCCCTCGGCAACCCGCAGGGGCAGGGTCAGCCAGCAGGGATCCCCGGCCCCGGCCCTGGCTCCGGCCAGCCCCACGCCCATGGCTTTCAGGAGAGCTTCTTTCTGCGTCCACAGCTCCAGGAAAACCCTCTCCCGCTCTGCCGGTGGACAGGCCAACAGACGAGCCTGCTCGGCGGCGGAAAAATAGCGTCGGGCAATGCGTTGCCAGCGGGGCACGGGTCGGATCCGCTCCAAGTCCACGCCAATTCGACGCTGCAACGTCAAGCCAACCAGGATCCACTCGTGGGAGTGGCTGAGGTTGAACTGCAGCGGTAGGGGTGGATCCCGCCAATAGGGCTTGCCGGTGGAGCTGTGGTCGAGGGGGATCGCCCGGGGTGGAATGCCGCTGTAGCGGCTGAGCAAGCTGCGCAACCCAAGACGACCGGCCAGAAAGCGGCACCGATCCGCCGGCAGTTGTAAACGCTCTGCCCGCCGGCATTCCCCAGGAGAAAGCATGTCGAGCTGGGGAAGCAACTGCTCCAACGGGGGTACGCTCCACAGCCAAAGGTGCGCCTCCCACTTCCCCGGTAACGGCTGCAGGGATCCCGCCGGGGAAGCTGCTCTCTCGTTGCAGTTGGGTATGGACAGTCCTAGAGAATAAGGATGCGGTAACATGACCTTGAATTGGTGGGGTTGGCAACACCACCTAGACAGTACACCCCTTCCTGCAGGCGCTCGCGAGGCTCGGCCCGACCTGATGTCATCTTTCCACTATCCACCCCGCCCAGACCGTGTCCGCGCCGCTCGTCAGCAGGCCATTCGCCAGGAGATCCTCTGGCTGTTGTTGGGATTCACGGCTGTGTTGGCGGGCTCTGCCGGTGCCTTCTTGGCTGTGATGTTGCCCCGTCAGGTGATCCCCACTTCCCTCACTCCCGGCGAACAAGAAGCCTTCCGTCCGGATGCTTTGCGGGCTGCCGCTCTGGATCGCTCCTTGCACATTCTCATCCTCGGCACCGACAACCCGGATCCCACCCTGCCCTTGTCCACAGAACGGGAGCGTCTCAACACCCGCACCGACACCATCCTCTTGGCCCGTTTTGATCCACAGGCGCAGCGGATCACTGTCCTATCCATCCCTCGCGATACCCGCGTGCGCTTGCCTGGCTTTGGTGTAACCAAGATCAATGCGGCCAACTTGGCAGGGGGCCCGGCGCTGGTGGCCCAGGTGGTCAGCACCTTGCTGGGCGGGATCCCGATTGACCGCTATGTTCGCCTCAATACCGAGGCCCTGGAAGCTTTGATTGACGCAGTGGGGGGTGTGGAGGTCTATGTGCCGGAGCCCATGCACTATGTGGATCACACGCAGCAGTTGTTTATTAACCTAGAGCCTGGCTGGCACCGCCTCAATGGCGAACAAGCCCATCACTTTGCCCGCTTCCGCCGCGACCACCTGGGCTTGGGGGATATCGGTCGGGTACAACGGCAACAGGAGCTGCTGCGGGCCCTGAGCCGGGAACTGCTCTCCCCTGCCGTCTGGCCGCGCATCCCGAAGGTTTTGCAGGTCGTCCGCACCCACCTGGAGACCAACCTCACCTGGGAAGAGGTTCTGAGCTTGGCCAAGTTCGTCCTCACCTCTGGGGACGATCGCATCGACCTGGTGCTGTTGCCGGGCCGCTTCAGCCAGCCGGGAGAGTTTGCCACCAGCTACTGGCTGCCAGATTTGGCCGGGATCCGCCGCCTGGCCGTGACCCACTTTGGCCTGGAGGCGGAAGTAGCTCCCATCTCGCCGCACCGCCTGCGCATAGCTGTGCAAAATGCTACCGGAAAGCCGGGGATGGCCCGCCGCATGGTGCAAGAACTGGTTCGACAGGGCTATACCCAGGCTTTTGCCGTCGAAGACAGCCCCCAGGTGTTGCCGCAAACGGAGATCCTCGCCCAAAGCGGGGATCGGGAAGGAGCCAAGCAGGTTCGCGCTGCCCTTGGCCTGGGAGAGCTGCGGGTGGAATCCACCGGCGTTCTCAACTCCGACATCACCATTCGCGTTGGCCAAGATTGGGCCCACCAGCTTACCCTTGATATCGACCAGGCGCAGAGTCCGGCCAGAGGGGCTCAGCTCTAGAGCCGGTTCGGTTGCGGGTGCGGATTTCTGGAAAAAGTTCAGCTTGTCGGGGCCTTTGCTACCTCTGTAGATTGGCACTGAGCTTGTTGAAGTGCCGAGCCATCTATGACTGTGCTGGAACAGGGATCCATCACCATCCACACCGAGAACATTTTCCCCATCATCAAGCAGTCTCTCTATTCGGATCGGGAGATTTTTTTGCGGGAGCTGATCTCCAATGCTGCCGATGCCATTGCCAAGCTCAAGATGGCCAAACTGGCCGGCGAAGTGGCGGATCCCCCGGAGCCGGAGATCGTGATCGCGCTCAATAAAGAGGCCAAGACCCTCTCGGTCAGCGACACCGGCATCGGTATGACTGCCGAAGAGGTAAAAAAGTACATCAACCAGGTGGCCTTTTCCAGCGCTGAGGAGTTCCTTCAAAAGTACAAAGGCAAAGAGGCAGAACAGGCGATCATCGGCCACTTTGGTCTGGGATTCTATTCCTCTTTTATGGTGGCGCAGCGGGTGGAGATCGACACCCTTTCCTATCAGCCCGGCAGCACACCTGTGCAGTGGTCTTGCGACGGCAGCCCAACTTTTACCCTTTCCGATTCGCAGCGCTCCGCCATCGGCACCACCGTCACCCTTTACCTCAGCCCGGATAGCGAGGAGTATCTGGAGCCAAGCCGCATCCGCGAATTGGTGCGCAAATACTGCGACTTCATTCCCGTCCCTATTAAACTCAACGGAGAAGTCATCAATCGCCAGAAGCCCCTCTGGAAGATTCCTCCCTCTGAGCTCAAGGATGAGGATTACCTAGAGTTTTACCGCTACCTCTATCCCTTCCAAGAGGATCCCCACTTCTGGGTACACATCAACACGGATTATCCCTTCATCGTGCAAGGGATCCTCTACTTCCCCAAGTTGCGCCCGGATATCGATCCCACCAAGGGCCAGGTCAAGCTATTTTGCAACCAGGTTTTTGTCCAGGATAACTGCGAAGAAGTCATTCCCAAATTCCTCCTGCCTCTGCGCGGTGCCATCGACAGCCCAGATATTCCCCTCAACGTCTCCCGCAGCTTCCTGCAAAATGATCGCACCGTCAGGCGCATCGGGGATCACATCGCCAAAAAGGTGGCGGATCGCCTCAACGAGCTTTACAAAGAAGACTATGAAAAATATGTCAAGGTCTGGCCCGATATCAGCCTCTTCATGAAGTTTGGGGCGATGAACAACGACAAGTTCTTCGCCCAGATTAAAGACATTCTCATCTTCCGAGTGGCCGGATCCCCTGCCGATAAACCGGAGTACGTGACCCTCAAAGCATACCTGGAGCGCACGCGGGAAAAGCAAAACAAGCGGGTTTACTACGCCACCGACGAAGCAGCCCAGAGCGCCTACATCGACCTGCACCGCTCCCAGGGCCTGGAGGTCATCATGCTGGATAGCTGGATCGACAGCCATTTCAGCAGCTTCCTGGAGCGGGAGTATCGGGAAGAAGGGATCCAATTTAAGCGGGTGGATTCCGAGCTGGACGAGACGCTGCTCCAGAAAGACAAAGCTGCCGATCTCGTCGATCCGGTAACACAAAAAACCCGCAGCGAAAAGCTGGTGGATCTGTTCCGTCAGGCTTTGGGCAAAGAGAAGCTGCAGATCAAAGCCGAGGCCCTCAAGTCTGAGTCGGTTCCGGCCATGATCCTGCTGCCGGAGGCGCTGCGGCGCCTGCAGGAGCTCAATGCCATCCTGCAACAAAAGCCCATGGAGTTTCTGGAAGAACACACCCTGGTGCTCAACACCGCCCACCCCTTGATCCAAAACCTGCAGGCTCTGGCCGAGGAGGGGCGGGATCCAGAGCTGGTCAACCTCATCTGCAATCACATCTACGATCTGGCGCTGATTACCCAGAAAAGCTTTGACCCCGCAGCCGCACGGGCCTTTGTGCAGCGTTCCAACGAGGTGCTCACCCGTCTAACCCGCCGTCAGTAGGCGGCACTCTCCAAAGTTACCCCCGGCTGCAGCGCCTCTGCTCCACCGGGCAGAGAGGGACGGGAGGCCGCTCCATTGTTGCCGGCGCTGTTGCTCCCTTGCAACAGGGGAGCCACTTGGCGCATCAGGGTGGCCATCTCCAGGGCACTCATGGCGTATTCCCAGCCTTTGTTGTTCTTGATCCCGGCCCGCTCCAGCGCCTGCTGCAGAGTATCGGCGGTGAGGATCCCGAAAATGACTGGCACGCCGGTGCGAAAACTCGCTGCCGCGATCCCCTTGGCCACCTCTGCTGCCACATAGTCAAAGTGAGGGGTTTGGCCGCGAATCACCGCCCCCAAGCAGATGATGGCATCGTAACGGCGGGACTGGGCCAGTTGGTGGGCTACCACAGGCACCTCAAAGCTGCCCGGCACCCAGTAGTAGTCCACCTGCTTGCTCTCCGGGCCGACATCCACACCATGCCGCTTCAGCCCGTCCTGGCACCCCTCCAACAATTTGCCGGCAATCAAGTCGTTAAACCGACTGATAACAATCGCCAGACGCAGATCCGCCGTCTGAACAAAGTTGCCCTCGTAAACTGCCATCTACACTGCTCCAGACCTGAAAGACAAGCGGGTCGACCAACACGGCAAAACCGCGCTTTCCCATCCTAGTTCACTCCCCTACCTCAAGCTCCGTCAAAGGACGGGGGACAGGGGTTTGCCTTTCCCCGGGGAGATCTCGCCAAAACGCATAGATCAGGGCTTATGATTTAGTAGTGAACCTTTAGTTTTTCCTAATTGTCCATGAAGGCCATTACCTTGCACCAACTGCAAATCTTCGAGGTTGCCGCTCGTCACCTGAGCTTTACCCGGGCTGCCGAAGAGCTTTACCTGACCCAGCCCACGATTTCCATGCAGATCAAGCAATTGAGCAAAGCCGTGGGGTTGCCGCTGTTTGAGCAGGTGGGCAAGCGGCTGTATCTCACCGAAGCGGGGCAAGCTTTACACCAAACCTGCGACAAAATTTTCGAACAATTGAATCAATTCGAGATGACCCTTGCCGACCTGAAGGGGTTAAAACAGGGACGGCTGAGCATTGGGGTGGTCACCACCGCCAAATACTTTATTCCTCGTCTTCTGGGGCCATTCTGTCAGCAGTATCCCGGTATCGACGTCGCCCTTAAAGTGATCAACCGCCAGCAGGTTTTGGAGCGGCTCGGCCACAACATGGACGATCTCTACGTGATGGGGATGCCGCCGGAAGATTTGGATGTGGTGGCGCAACCTTTTCTGGAAAACTCTTTGGTGGTTATGGCCCCCATTCATCATCCATTGGTGGGCCAAAAGCGGATCCCTCTGGCGCGCATTGCCCAAGAACCCTTCTTGGCCCGCGAACCCGGATCTGGAACGCGCATGGCGGTGGAGCGGCTTTTTGACAAACACAACTTGAAGTTAAATATTCGCATGGAGATAGGCAGCAGCGAAGCCATTCGCCAAGGCATTGTTGGTGGACTGGGCATTTCGGTTTTGTCTCAGCATGTGTTGGCTTTGGGGGGATGGCAACATCATCTGGCTATTTTAGATGTGGAAGAGTTCCCCATTCGGGGGTTTTGGTATTTGGTCTATTTGCGCTCCAAGCGCCTTTCGGTGGTGGCCAAAGCTTTTGCCGACTTTCTGCTTTCACAAGTTTCTCAAATGGATTTGGACTTTGTGGCTAAAGATCAGCACAAACCCAATTCCAATCCCAGTCTGGATCCGCTTTCTGGCAAAGAGGCCGAACCATAGCCGAAACCTCTTGTTGCAACTCCGGAACGCCTTCAAGGTCACGGGTAAAAAATACTCGCAAAAAGGCCAGGTAAGCCCGCGCCCACTGGTCCTCGGGATCCAGCTCGACAATTTGTTGAAAATGCCGCTGGGCTGCTTGTGGCTGCAGCAGCACTGCCAACATGAGGCCCAGTTGGTAGTGGCTTTGGATTTGCCGGTTCACTCGACCCTGGGCAGCGGCCTGTTGCCATTGCCCCTCTAGCAATTGGCGTGTCAGGGTGCGATCGGGATCCGTCAGAAAAGTCGGGTATTGCAGGGTTGTCCAGGCATTGAGGTAAAGGGAGAGAGTTTGCAGATCCCCAGCAGCAGCAGCTCTGGCCGCCTCTTGGAGAGGAAACAAGGGATCCATCAAAAAAAGGGATCCCTCCTTTTGGAAGCTGAACAGGAATCCTCTCCAGGGCTGGTGGAGGGCATGGCGGATCCCATTGGGCAACTGCCAATCCAGATGTAGAAAGCCCTCCTTGGGGAAGTCGGCTGTGGGCAGCGTCAGGATCTCTTCCACCAGCCAGACACCCGTTGAGCTGAGCTGCAGGCGGTTCTGCCCCACCACCCAGGCGCGCTCGGCCAACACCTGCCCTTGGGAATCTTCCAGCCACGCCCAGGCCAGGGTTTGGGCCAACTCCTGAGCCGGGCCTTGCCAGCGCAGCCGCCAGGCCGGGATCCCCAGCTCCGACAGCGCCTCAACCTCCACCAACTCCACCTCCCCAGCTTCAAGAGGCGACTCCTGCACCGTCACCCGTGGCCGGCGGGGAAAATAAGTCTGCAGCCGACCCACGCTGGGCAACTCTACCCCAGGTTCTTGTCGCCAGTCCGGGCTGCTGCGCAGGTGCTGCCGGATCTGCTCCTTGGCCGGGCCGTAGGGGCCGACAATTCCCTGTTCCCCCGCAGCATCTACAAACCCGTCCAGCAAGGATAGCTCCAGTTCCGGCCAGGGGGTTTGCCCGGCAGCGCGGAACGTGACCGGCCAGCGCTGGAGAGCCGCCAAGTAAGTCAGCGTTTCCGAAGAAATGAGCTCGGTGTTGGGAAGAACGCCCAAGGTGGTGGTTAAACCCGGCTGGAGCAACGTCTCAATCCACTGGGTCAGCTCCTGGGCGGGGCGCTGCCCCTGCCACTGCATCGGGATCCCCCTCCAGAGAGGGGCCACGCCTGGGGTGAGGGGCCGACCCAAGCTGGCCAAGGCCAAGCAGCCCAGAACCAGCCCCGCGCAGGCTCCCCTTTGCAAAGCCCACCCGCCCCAGCCCTCCCCCAGCCACCGATAAGCTTTTTGCATCCCACCTGCCGACAACACCGCCAAAAGGGGCAACAGGGGTAGGGTAAAGCGCACATCTTTAATATCCACCACGGTGTAGAGAAGATAGCCCGAACTGTAGGTGGCCCACAGGACTGCCTCTCGCCGGTCCAGGGATCCCAGCAGCGTCAGCAGCGGCAAGGGGCACAAAAAAGGGCTCATCTGCAGGGGCAACCAGCGCAAGTAGGCAGTCCACCAACACAGGGATCCAGCCCCACAGGTGACGTAGTAGTGGGCAGTACTGGCATAGCCCCACCCATTGCTGAGCACAAACAGCCAGTTGGCTCCGTACCAAGGCCAACACAGCAGCAGCGTCACAGCCAGGCCCAACCCCATCTGGGCCACAGGGATCCCTTTTTGCCACCCCACCGCTTTTCTGCTGCGCCAGAAAGCCTGACCTGCAGCCCCCACCAGAGGCAGCAGCAAAAACAGCACCCCTGTCCACTTGGTCAGCAGCACCGCCGCCACCCCCGCCCCCACCCCCGTCGCCCCCCGCCAGGACGGCTCCTCCGCATAGGCCCACAGCGCGCAAAAAGCCAGCGTCACCGCCACCACCAGCGGCAGCTCCAGCATGTAAACATGAGCCAAAGCCGTGATCCCCGGATAAAGGAGTACCAGCGCCGCCGCCAGCCAGCCCACTTCCCAAGAGCGATAGACCCGCCGCCCCAGCCGCTGGGTTGCCAGGATCAGAACCCCCAGCAACACCCAATTGAGCAATTGCCCGTCAGCACGGCCGAACGGATGCAGAGCTGCCAACGGGATCCCCAGCCAGTAGGCCAAAGGCGGGTAGCGCTGGTTAAGGTGGAGCAACTGCTGCCACCAGATCTTTTCCCAGCGAAACCGCCCCAGGTGAAGCCCAAACGCCTGCGCCTGCAGCAGATGCTGCGCCTCATCCCAGGCCGGCGGCAAGGGATCCGTCCAATTCCAAATCACCAGCAGCAGCAGCGCCGCCATCCCCAGCCCGGCCCAGGCCTTGAAAAAAGGGATCCCCAACCGCCCTCTTTCCCCCGCTAGCCGGCTGGATGCCCTCTCCATCGCCACCTCACCTTAGCCCTGCTCCCCAACGCTACACTCAACTTGGGCTGCCCTCAGAGATCTAGAGACATCTTGGCCCCGCGATCGACAAAATTACCCCGCCTTCCCATGACCGCTTCACTCGCTGGCCCCACAGGCGTCTGGATCCTCCCCGATCAACTCCATCCCCAACAATCCGCCCTCGCCTCCCTCTCCGCCCTACCCCCTCGCTGCGTTCCCATCATCCTCATCGAATCCCACACCTGGGCCAGCTCCCGCAACCACCATCAGCAGAAATTGGTGCTGGTGTGGTCGGCCATGCGCCACTTTGCCCAAGAACTGCAACAGCGGGGCTACCCGGTCACCTATGTGGAAGCCGACGGCTATGCCGAGCCCCTGCAAACCTGGGCCAAGCAACAGCAACTGCGGCAAATCCGCCTCATGCAGCCCGCCGATATTCCCGTCCGGGATGAGGTAGAAAAGCTGCGGTCTGCCCTCCCCTGCCCCCTCCTGATCCTGGAAAACAACCACTTCCTCTGGACAGCTCGCCAATTTATCGACTGGGCCACAGGCCGCAAGCGCCTGCTCCTGGAAGACTTTTACCGCGAAGGGCGCAAACGCTTCCGCATCTTCATGGACGGCTCCCAGCCCCTCGGCGGGCGCTGGAACTACGACCGGGAAAACCGGCAGCCTCCCCAGCCTGGCCGGCGCTACCCGCCGCCTCTGACGTTTCCTCCCGACGCCATCACCCAGGCCGTGATCACAAAAGTCAAGCACCATTACGGCCATCACTTCGGATCTTTAGAGGGATTTGGCTGGGCTGTCACCCGTGCCCAAGCCCTGCAAGTGCTCGAAGACTTTATCCGGCACCGCCTGCCCCACTTCGGCCCCTGGCAAGACGCCATGCAAACCGGCGAGGACTTCCTCTACCACTCCCTGCTGTCCCCTTACCTCAACTTGGGCCTGCTCACCCCCCATGAAGTCATCGCCGCCGCCGCACAGGCCTACCATCGCGGCGGGATCCCTCTCCCTTCGGCGGAAGGCTTCATCCGCCAGATCCTGGGCTGGCGGGAATACCTGCGCGGCTTCTACGAATACCAAATGCCCCAGGGCTATGCCCAGAAGAACTTCTTTGGCCACTACCGCCCCCTGCCGGACTTTTTTTGGACGGGCGAAACCGACATGGCCTGTCTGCGGCACACCCTAGGGCAAATTCGCCGCCATGGCTATGCCCACCACATCCAGCGACTGATGGTTCTCAGCAACTTTGCCCTCATCAGCGGTATCCAACCCCAAGCGGTGGAAGCGTGGTTTCACGACGTGTTCATCGACAGCTATGACTGGGTGATGCAGCCCAACGTCATCGGCATGGGCCTTTTCGCCGACGGGGGCATGCTCTCCACCAAACCCTACGCGGCCTCCGCCCAGTACATCCGCAAAATGAGTGACTACTGCCGCCATTGCCGCTACAATCCCAGCGAAAAGATGGGCGAACGGGCCTGTCCCTTTAACACGTTTTACTGGGACTTCCTGTTGCGTCAGCACTCCCTCCTATCTCCTTTGGGCAGGATGAAATGGGTACTGGCCCATCTGGATCGCATGGAACCAGAGCTAAAAGCCCAAATCCAGGCGCAAGCCGCCGCCTGGTGGGATCCCTGGCCATCTATGCCCAACGAACAGAGTTCATCTCAGCTGCAATCTGTCTGAGTCTAAATGGGTATCCGAAGGTATCCGGTAAAATTGAGGCACCCCCTCTCCACCTGTCGCTTTGTCGAGGATCACCAGCCATGAAATGTCCCCGCTGCAGCAAACAAGAAATCCGGGTTTTGGAATCTCGTTCGGCAGAAGGCGGCCAGAGTGTGCGGCGGCGGCGAGAATGCATGTCCTGCGGCTACCGCTTCACCACCTACGAACGCATCGAGTTCATGCCCATCATGGTCATCAAACGGGATGGATCCCGCGAAAGCTTCAATCGCAACAAGATCCTGCAGGGGGTGATGCGCGCCTGCCAAAAAACCCCCGTCACCGTCAGACAGATGGAAGAGCTGGTCAACGAGATCGAAGAAAAACTGCAATTGGAAGATGCCCAAGAGGTAACCACTCTGCGCATCGGCGAGATGGTGCTGGAGCGCCTGCAACACCTGAGCGAGGTGGCCTATGTACGCTTTGCCTCCGTCTACCGCCAGTTTCAGGGTATAAAAGACTTCGTCAACGAGCTGGAACAGTTGGAGCCCCCTCTTCGACAGAAGCTGGAGCGGCTGCTGCGGGACTCTTCCGCCTCAGATTCCGAATCCCCAAGTTCCCCAGACTTGGTGGGGGGATATTCTTGACAGACTTCCCGTAGCCAAAGCCAGAGACTTCGCGGCGCTTCTCGGTAACTCAGGAACGATAGCCGCCAACAAGCCCAGGCGATCCCCTGGGTCAGCGAGAAAAGGGCGCTTATGGGTGAGAAAAATTGCTGTAAGAGGTCGCCCATTGCAAAGGCTTAGCGGTATGCTTGGGGTAGCAATCGCTGCTCACACTAACCCTAGCGCTGCACATCCTCAGACTATCGATGTTCAGCACTACCCCTAAAGAGCCCCCGTGTGTCTCAGCCCTCTGTCTTTTCAAGTCAATCCCAACTTATGCAATACGATTTTCGGGGTTCTACCCCCTCTGGCACTCGCAACGGCAACCTCGGTGGTTTGCCTCGCAGCGGCTTTCGCTCCCCTGCCCCAAGAGAGACGGGGCCAGGAGTCGTACCGATGCAAGCATATCAACAAGTGGCCGAAGAGTTGGAGGCCGCCCGTCAGCAGGTGAGTCGGCTCTCCTCCGAAAACCAGCGCCTGCGCGCTTTGCATCAGCAGTTGTCTGGAGAGATTGCCGCCATCGGCCAAGAGTTCCAGGGGCAGTTGGGCCAGGCCCTGAAGCGCCTACAGCAAATCAGCCTACAGCTTGCTGATGCCACTGGGGTTTCTGGAGCATCTTTCCAGCAGGACAGTTCGATTGCCGATCCCAGCCAACCGGAAACTCCCCCCAGCTACGATTTTTTGAATCGCCTCAAGCGCCGCCAGGCCCGCAGCGAGACCTCCTCCTTCTCGTCCAATAGCTTTGCCTCGCCCCCCTTGGACTCTCTCCGCCGCTCTCCACCTTCCACCTGCCTGCGCCAAGATAACCCCCGCACCGGGTACCAGGTTCCTTCCCTGGACGAGTTGATGCAAGATCCAGTCGGCTCAGATCCCTATCTCGGCGAGGCAGACTCCTTTTCCCATCCCAGCGGCATCTACCAGCGGGTACGGGAGCAACATCACGGATCCCAGGGATCTCCCGTGCTTTGGATGGCCGCCGCAGTCCTTTTGGTGGTTGGTTCTTTCGGACTGGGATTTCTGGCTGTACAGCCCTTCTTGCGCAACAACCCGCCACCTGTGCAGGCGCCCTAAAGTTATGGAAGGACTAGCCCCCCCTTGGGTGGTGGGGGGGCAGAGGTGAGCCTGGCACCGAGCTAG